>NZ_JANSHP010000033.1:0-756 GCF_047502605.1 Synechococcus sp. RC10A2 | reverse complement strand
TCAAAAGCCAGTGCCGCACCAATAGCCTGGGCATCCCTGACCAAGGTTTTGCTGATGTTATGGTTCAGCCATGTCTGGTAGCGCCGTTCTCTCCCAGAGAGCCTTCTCAGCAGCCTCCTAGAGCTGCGAGTGCGTTTGGATTGAACCTTGGCGCGTACACGGCTGAACCGGTCACGGACGGCCTGGATGTGTTCTCCACTCCAAGAGCGCCCGTTGCTAGCGGTGGCGATATCCCGCCTGCCCAAGTCAACTCCGATTACCTTTGGAGTTTTACCGGTCGGGGGAGTGTCCAACTCAACCGCAATGTTGATGTAGTAGTCCCCTTGCTTGGTCTTGGACAGAGTAGCGCTGGTGGGCGTTTGCCCCCGCAGCAAAGCGATTTGATAACCGCCAATCTTGAGCTTGAGCCAAACCCGTCCGCTCATCAGGGTCACGCCCACGGCTTGGTCGGACTCTCGGTACTTAAAAGTACGAGCGTCCAAAGTCAGACTGGTGGGGCGAAACTTGTGGACTTGCTTCACCGCCTTGGCATTGCTAATCACCCGACGGAGCGCCTGACAGACGTGGTTGGCTTTCAGCCCCGTTGCTGCCCTTACCGGCCGATAGACCAAGTGGTGCAGCTTGGCGGTGTTCCAGCAGTTCTTTTGTTTGGCGGTGTCGAGAATCTGGTTGCAAGCATTCGCAAAGCCCTGCAAAGTGCGGTCAATTTCTTGACGCAACTCTTGTGGGACTATCAGCTTGCAACGTACAGAGATA
>NZ_JANSHP010000032.1:0-15591 GCF_047502605.1 Synechococcus sp. RC10A2 | reverse complement strand
ATCCCCCATCCCGCCAAGCTGCGCTGTGGCGGGAGTACCCCGGAGGTTCTGATGGCGCCGTTAGCGGGCGTGCGCAGGGATCCCCAGCATTTCCAGCAAGGTTTTAGCAGCATCCTGGCCGGAGAGCCAGGCGCCTTCTACTCGCTCCCCGGCACACCAATCGCCGGCACAGACCAACGGCAACCCCTTGCCGGCACCGGCAGGGACGTGGGTGCCCAGGCTGGCCAAACCTATCGTTTCCACAGGAAAAGCGTAGCGCCAGCGATGCACCTGCATCCATTGCGGCGAGGCCAGCCAGGGATCCAGCCGTTTGGCGGCGTGATCCAGCAGTTCTCGACCAGCTTTTTCCAACTCGGCGGGGCCGGCATCCAGATACCGCGACGACCACTCCGCCCCCCCGTGCAAGACCACCAGCGGCGGCAAGGGCTGTAGGCGCTTGCTGCTGTCCAGGGCCAGCCAGGCCAGCATCGGATCCTGCAAACACTTGATCCCCTTCCAAGGCGGCAGCGGCGTGCTCTTCGAATAGCCGGCCAAAACGGCAATGCAGGGCTGGTAGGCGGCGGATCCCGGCAGAGAGAGCAGGTTGTCGGCAGGAGGGATCCCCTCTTGCAGCAAAGGCAACAACTGGGGAGCTGGGATTGCCATCACCACTGCCGCGGCCTCGTAGCACTGGCCGTTTTCGGCCTGTAATTGCCAGGTGGTTGCCAGCGGCCTGAGGCCGACCACACGCGTCTGGGTGTGGATGGACAAGGAGGTGGCTAGCTGTTTGGCCAGCGTCGTCATGCCCTGTGGGCAGATGTAGCGGGGTTTCTCGGCGTTGGAGTCCTCTGGGCGCAACCCCTCTCGATCCAGCAGGTGCAACGAGCGCGTCCATTCCCTCAGCAGCCCCAGGCCCAATAGCTCCTTCAGCCAGCGATAAAAGCTGTCGGAATCGGCGGTCAGGTATTGAACCCCGTGATCTACAGGCACTGTTTGTCCGGCATGCTCAACCCGCCGGGTGGCCATGCGCCCACCCAAACCCACCGATTTCTCCAGCACCAAGACCTCCAGCCCCGCCCGCCGCAGTTGCCGTGCGCAGGCTAGGCCAGCCACCCCGGCCCCGACGACAACGACGTCCGCCGACTTTGCGTTGCCCAGGCCTGGCCTTGCCCCCTGGAGATTTTCGTCTGACATACAGGGCCTATCGGCTGCAACCGGATCCCACCTTCAACTCCCGCTCTTGCCAAAGGGGTTGTTGCCCCTTTCGCCGAAGAGCTTGGCTTCCCCCTTGATGGCAGCCTTGATGATGTTGTAAGCGGCCCAGCCAACCACCAAAACAATGGGTGCCAGGACGATCAGCGGACGGAGATCCATATCCATAGTTTCATCCCCCTCTCATCAACGGAGTAACAAGAGCTTCCAGAGTTAGCAACTGCTGGGATCCCGAAGAGCGAAGCTTTTTTGGGGTTTGGGTTTCGCTTTGGGCGGGGTACAACTCCGGAAGAACGGCTATGTCCAGAATAAACCCAGGTATACCTTCTCCCGCTAAGCCCTGACGGACTGGGGCAAAAACCTCCGCTCACGCCAGCAGGACAGGATCCCTGGATGATTTCTCAGAGTTGCTGCTTACTCAGGATCTTCACACAGCCGGAGAGTGGCTGCTTCGCCGTTCCTAGCCCATTCTGCAGCAAGCCCGGCTTCTGGACAAGAGCTTGCCTTGTTGCCTCTTGCGGGGATGGGCCAATCGAGCTAGGCGAGAACGTCCGTCGCTGGCGCCACGTAGACTGCGCCCGAGAGTAGCGCGGAAGTTTAGCCAGCCAGGGAGTAGCGCTCCATCAAGTAGCAGAGGCAATCTTGGCGGATGATGCGGCTGTTGAGGGTGAGCATGCCGGGCATGATGGGCACGCGGGTGCGAATTTCGCCATCTTGGGCATAGAAGAAGCGATCCGCCACATCTTGGCCCTGCTCGTCTTGTACCTCCAGGTGGAAGCCGTTGTTCGTCCAGCCGATGCGGGTGTGGGGAGGGAGCTCCCGAAAATTGAGGAGATCCAAATCGGGGGGAAAGCGCAGGTGCGGGTCGCCCGCCTCTTCCCCAAAGCCGAAGCTTACCTCGTCTGGGATCTTGACGATGGCGACGCTGTGGAACAGGTCGATATCCTGGCTGAGGACGGGGCGTTGCGGCAGCGCCGACAGGTGCAGGCAGGCTTCCAGAAATTCGCAGGCATGTTGGGTGCCGTGGGGCTGATCCGGCTTGCCACATTCCAGGGTTACCGCCGGGCAGAAGCGCCCAAAGGCCATGCTCTGCACCCCTTCCGGCTTGGTGAAGTAGAGGACGGTGCGCCCAAACAAGGTGGCCAGGTGCAGGGTAGAGGCATCCAAGTAATTGACACAGGCGTAGTGGGGGTTGGTGCCGGTGTTGTTGTGAATATCGACGCTGGCAAACACGCCCCGCTGCTGCATCTGCTGCAGGACGGCCTGGGCCATGGCGTGCTCGGGGGTGGAGCCGGGGCCCCAGATGCGGTTGTAGTCCGGTTGGCCGTCCAGGCGCCGTTGCCCGTAGCGGGCGGCCCGCACATTGCCGATGAAGAGAGACAGAGAACGGGGCAGTTCCCGCCGGGTGTAGCGGCGCAGAAGCTGTTGCACCGCCTGCCAGCCGGTGACCTCGTTGCCGTGCAGCAGGACGGATACAAACAGGGGGGGATCCCGCCGTCCCGCCAGATGGATAAGGGTCGGCCCGCCCAAGCGATCCTCCAGCTGATGGGCCTCTAGATCCAGGAGTTGATCCGGCAGGTGGTCGAGAACGGTGAGCATAAGGGTTGGGCAAGCACCTCAACGCAAACCTTTTGGCTGCTCAAGGGCAGAGGGGATCCGGGAAATCGAGCCCTCTCTCTAATTCAGAGCCCTCACCCCCAGCCCCTCTCCCAGCGGGAGAGGGGAGATGGAGATTGGGGTAGCGAACTGTCTCATCCCTAGCTGGAAATAAACAACTGGCTGCCGTGCTTGGGGCTTGGGTCGTCGCCCTGCCCTTTGAGAAGGCATCCCTTCCGATACAGGCATGCCCAGGCGGTGATCTGTCTCCCCTGCCATACAGGGAGAGCGCTTCCCTAGCCGAGATCCCAGGTGTGTACCGGCCGGCCTTGCCGCTGCCGTTCCCAGTAGGCACAGGTCAATTGTTGCATATCTTTACCATGCCGAGCCACGTAGCGGCGCTGCCAGGTGGCCCCATTCTGCCCCGACTCTACCCGGGCGCGGAGAATGCCCAGATACTCCTGGATATCCTGGGGGGCCAAGTCCAGTTGCGCCAAGCCCGCCTCTGCTTGCGGGATCAGCTCTTGCAGCAGCAATTGGCGCAGGGATCCCTGCCAACCGTTGAGCCAGGTGATGGGGGCCTCGAGGCCGAAGCGGGCGGCCGCGTAGAAATTGGCGCGGCACTGGGCAAAGCTCAGCTCCTGCTCCGGGGGAAGGGGTCGGGCTCCCAGGGCTTGCACCAGGCCAAAGTAGAAGGCGGCATTGGCGATCATGTCGGGTAGAGTGGGACCTGCTGCAGCCACCCGCTGTTCAATGCGCAGATGGGGATAGGGATCCACCCCCACCAGAGGGCGGTTCCAGCGCCAGATGGTGCCGTTGTGCAAGCGCAGATGGGCTAGCTCAGTAGGAGGTGAGGCCAGCCTCTGCGGCAACACCACCGGATAGCAGCGTAGATTTTCCCAGAACAACTCCATCAGGGACTCTTGCACATAGCCTTGCCCAAAGGTGACGCGAGGTTGGTGGGTGGGGGCAAGGGGGGGTGGGCCATCCAACGCCTGCTCAAACACAGGGATGCGGGTTTCCGCCCATAGGTCGTGCCCGAACAGATAGGGAGAATTGGCCGCCAGCGCTACCAAGGGGGCCGACACGAGCAGGGAAGCGTTGAAGTAGCGGACCGCTTGGTGGGGGGCCACCTGCAGATGGATTTGAAAAGAGGTGGTGGCTGCCTCCAGCATGACGTTTGGGTGGGTGACCCGCAGCAGGGTGGCAGGCCCTTCGATTGTCAGCCCCAGGGGCGGGATCCTGGAGGGTTGCTCGCGCCGGTGCAGGTTCAGGATCTGCTCGTTGAGGGCCAGATAGCGTTTGCGGGGGGAGATCATCTCCAAGGTTAGCTGCTGCTGCTGCAGCGTGGGTAAAATGCCGATGGTCATCAGCCCTGCCTGCAGTTGCTCGGCCACTCGGCAACAGCGATCCCACCTCTGTTCCAGCTCTTGGCGGAGCTGCTGCAGAGCGGATGCAACCAAAACCTGGGGCCGGCTGTTGAGCTCGATGTTGAAGCGGGCCAGTTCCGGCACCACCAGCGGGTCGTTGACGGCCTCCAGGTAGGCTGAGTTGATCGGGGCCGGATCTCCCTGGGGGGTGACCAGCCAAGCTTCCAGCTCAAACCCGCCCACCGGGGATCCCTGGGCAAAAGGCCGGCAAATGGGATCCAGCCCCGGCAGGCCGGCCAGCCAGCGGTCCAGCAGATCCGTCTCCTGCTGCAGCCGAGCTTTGAACTCGGCAAAGTCCTCTGCGCCAAAGCTGAGGGAGGCAATCTCTTGGCCCATCGAGACAACTCCGCGGCTTTCGTGGATGAGATCACTGCACTGCTGGTATCGGGCTTCAGCTTTCGACGAGAAAAATATGGGCCGGCATCGTCCAGGGATCCAGCTTGATGTAGTTGGTGGATCCCTGCCAGGAGTACTGCTGGCCGTCCAAGAGGTCGATCACCTTGAAAGTTTGCCAGTGTTCCAAACCCAAAGCCCCCAGGTTGAGGGTGACCCAGCCAGATTGAATGTGAAACGGATCCAGATTCACCGCCACCAAAATCCGGTTGCTGCCATCAAAGGTGCGCTTGGAGTAGCAGATCAGGGCCTCGTTGTCGGTGGGGTGAAACACCAGGCTCCAGTCGCTTTGCAAAGCCGGGTTTTGCCGCCGGATCTGGTTCACCTGCGCGATCAGAGGCCGCAAGTTATCCGGCGCGTCCAGATCCCAGTGGCGGATTTGGTATTTTTCTGAGTCCAGATACTCTTCGCTGCCGGGGCGGAGCGGGCGGTTTTCACAGAGTTCAAAAGCGGGGCCGTAGATGCCGTAGCTGGCCCCCAGCGTAGCCGCCAGGATGAGGCGCAGCATAAAAGCCGGGCGTCCCCCCTTTTGCAAAAACTCGTTCAGAATATCCGGCGTGTTGGGCCAGAGGTTGGGGCGGTAGTACTCCCGCATCGGGGTTTGGGTGAGCTCGGTGAAGTACTCGGTCAGGCCCCATTTGTCGTTGCGCCAGGTGAAGTAGGTATAGGATTGGGTGAAGCCCAGCTTGGCCAAGGATTTCATCAGCTTGGGGCGCGTAAAGGCTTCGGATAAAAAGATTGTCTCCGGGTGCTTGGCCTTGATCTCGCCGATGCACCACTCCCAGAAGCCAAAGGCTTTGGTGTGGGGATTATCCACCCGAAAGATGGTTACCCCTTGGTCGATCCAGTATTCGATAACGCTTTTTAACTCCTCCCAGAGGGCCTGCCAGTTTTCCGTCTCAAAGTCGAGAGGGTAGATATCTTGGTACTTCTTGGGCGGGTTTTCCGCATATTGAATGGTGCCGTCGGGCCGCTTTTTAAACCATTCCGGGTGCTCTTTCACATAGGGGTGATCTGGCGAACACTGGAAGGCGATATCGAGGGCGATGTCGATGTTGAATTTTTTGGCCTCCGCCACCAAGCGATGAAAATCCTCCAGGGATCCCAGTTGGGGATGGATGGCCTTGTGCCCGCCTTCTGGCCCGCCGATGGCCCAGGGGGAGCCCACGTCATCCGGCTCCGCCGTCATGGCGTTGTTTTTGCCCTTGCGGAAGGTGCGCCCGATGGGGTGGATGGGGGGCAGGTAAAGCACATCAAAGCCCATCTCGGCAATCTGCGGCAGGCGGGCGATCACATCCTGGAAGGTGCCGTGGGTGTGCTCGTCAGGGCCACAGGAGCGGGGAAACAGCTCGTACCAGGTGCTGAAGCGGGCCTTCTCCGGATCCACCCAGACCCGTCGCTCCGGGTAGGCGGTGACGAAGCGGCGCTCGCCGTAGAGCTGCATCAGGGATCCCAGCGTCGGGGAAAGGGCGATCTCGATAGCTGGATCCCCGCCTTGGCGGAGCATTTGGGCGTAGTTGCGCAACTTCGCCGCCAGATCCCCGCTTTGAGCCTGGGCGGCCCGCTCCACGAGCTCCGCCCCGATCAACAGCTCCACCGCCACATCCTGCTCGGCAGCCACCCGCTTGTGCAGATCCTGCTGCCAGGTTTTGAAGGGATCCACCCAGGCCAGAATCCGGTAGAAAGCTTGGCCGATTTGCGTGACCTGGAACTGGGCCCGCCAGCGGTCGTTGCCGAGGGGCTCCATGAAGATCTCCTCCCAGTCGGTTGCCCCGGCCTGGCGGAAACTGAGCACCGCCGAGAGTTGGTCGTGGCCATCGGCGAAGATGTCCGCCTCCACCACCACATACTCCCCCACCGTCCGCTTGATGGCGTAGCGCCCGCCGTCGATTTCCGGCGTCACCGCCTCGATGATGGCGCGTTGCCGACCTTCCGTTGGCCACATCATGATCCCTCAGCTTGCCTTTGCCTGCTCACAGGCTTGCCAGCCTGCCCTTTCAGAATGCCCAACCGACTTTACGTTAGCCCGCCGTTACCGATACATCTTCGATGCGCAGGGCGGGAAAAGCGGTGGTGCCGTTGAAAACGGTTACCTCTTGTGAGATGGCGGAGATATTGCGCAAACAATCGTAGAGGTTGCCGGCAATGGTGGTCTCCAGGATGGGGCGTTTTTCGCCGCCTTTAACCAAAAAGCCCCCCTTCACCACCCCGGAAAAATCGCCAGTGATGGGGTTGCTGCTGCCGGAAAGCCGGGTGACGATAATGCCCCGCTCCATCGCATACAGCTCAGACAAAGGGGTTGTCCCCGGGGCCACGCTCAAACAGGCCGGCCCCACGCCCGGCAAGCTGCCCGCCCCCCCTGTGGCATGGCCGTTGGACGGGATCCCGGCAGCCCGGCCTTCGTAGCTGTTGTACATGAAGTTGCAGAGGATCCCTTCATGGATCAGGGGGGTAATTTGGCGGGGGATCCCCTCGCGGTCGAAGGGCTCGATGGGGTAGCCAGGCAAGCCCAGCCCCTCGGAAACCAACGTCAACAGGGGGCTGGCGATCAGGGATCCCATCTTCTGCGCCAGCGGGCTTTTGCCTTTGCGCACCGCGTCCGCCCCCAGCACAAAGAGGAGATCCCCCAGAAACTCTTCCACCACATCCGGCGGCAGGACGATGGGGCCGCGGAAGCTCTCTCCCTCGGTAGCTCCCAAGGCCCCCACACATTTCTGGACAAAGCGTTCAAAAGCCCGCTCCAGCGCCGGCACCAGATCCGCCCGCTTCTGGACGCTGTCGCCGTCGTAGGCAAAGCTGCCCACCTCGTCCCCATCGATGGCCATGCCGAACAGGGATCCGCCCGCCTCGACGCTGTGGTAGTTGGCGCGGATGCCGGTGGAAGAAGCAATGGCCACGGTATCCTCTTCTACGCTGAACGAGCCGCTGTCGATGGTGATGCGCGGGTCTTGGGAGCGCACCCACTCCACCAGTTGGGATCCCAGTTGCGTCAGCTCGGCGGCATCCAGTTCCAGCAGGCCCGGGTCGAGGGCAAAAGGCACCTGGGGCAGGGGCTGGGGATCTGGCAGGCCGTTGAGGGGATCCGCCGGCGAAGCCTTGGCCATGGCCACCGCCTCAGCAGCCGTCTCCGCCAGATCCTCAGGGCGGTTGGAGGTGGCAAAGCCCAGCCTGCCGCCGCAGAAAACCCGGATGCCGAACAGGGTCTCGCTGCTGCTGCGGGCCAGGTTGAGGTCATTTTTCTCAAAGGTGACTTCCGTCTCGCGGCCTGAGTTGGCGAACACCTCTGCTTGGTCAGCTCCGGCAGCCAAAGCCTTTTGCACACCCTGTTCGCAGAGATCCAGCAGGTTTTCAGGAGAAATGACGGAGCCGGCCATAGAAAACTTGAGATCCGCAAGAGAACAGTTCTATTATCGACCCTAGCAGCAAGGCCTGCCCCAGGAACGGGGCCCAGAAGAGCGCGCCTGTTTCAAGCGGTTCCCTCAGGCGCCGGGATCCGTTTGCCGGCGGTTTTCCGGATCCCTATCGGATCAGGGCTGCTCCAGGGGCTGATCTGAAAAAAGCAGGGGGGCAATGTTGGCTGCCTGGTTGAGCGGGATCTCGTCGTGGATGGCGTACTGATAGAACTGATCCAGCCGCTGACACAAACCTTCTGGGGTCAAAGCCTGCACGTTGGAGCTGATGATGTAGCTCTGGGCAGGAGAGGCCCGAAAGGCCTGAAAGGCTTTGCGACAAAAGGCCTGCTTGGCCTCAGGATCCGCCTGGCGCCACTCCGGCCCCGTCAGTTTGCCGGATAGTGCCGGCTGGGTGGCCGCCCAAGCGCTGGACGCGACCAGGGGCAGTCCTGTTGCCAAGATCAGGCCAGCCAGGATCAGAAACAGAAGGCCTCCCTTTAAAAATATCTGACGAGAAAAGAACTGAAGCCGTTGCCAGTGTTGCCCCATGGTTGGATAGGCTAAAGGTATCCCTTCGATCATACCGATCGCAGGAGAATCCAAAGCGGACGGCTTCTGCTCGTTTTGCCTGCTCCCCAGGGTTCTTGTAACCGTCAAAAAAGCTTGGCCGATCTCAAAACAATTGCCAGCACCCGTCCGTCCCGTGGCTCGCAGCAAACCCCGCCAAAAACAGCGTTTTCCCCACCTCCTCGGCTCCAAGTGGACTTCCGTTCAGCCGGTGATGGGTTGGCGACATTTTCAGGTCGCCGCCCGCCAAGAGGGAGAAGGGGGGCTGGTGTTTGCCGAGCTGAGGGCCGTCTGCGATCCCCAGGTGCGCCTCTGGGTCAACGCCGCCACCCTCAAGAACCGGGATCTCTGGCAGCCGGGCTGGGCACCGCTGGAAGACGGGATCCCCTGCGGGCGGCAGGATCCCCTTCTGGACAACCCTCTGCCGGCAGATGATTTCCCCCCGCCTGCAGGGATCCCCGGATCCCTCTAGCGCTGTATCCTTAAGCAAGGGGGAGAAGTCTCGGAGAAAAAAGATGCCCAGGTGCGATGTTTGCGGGAAAGAGCTCAGCTACAGCGATTATCAGTGGGCCAAGCGCTGTACCAATCCCTACGGGAAATCCCACCTCATCTGCTTCGACTGCTACAGTGGCTCTTCTTGTCCCATCTGCTACTCCCCTCTCGAGTCGGCAGAATAGAGAGAGGTCGTTCTCAAAAGCCGCTTGTCCTCTCCCCGTGAGCCAAGCTCTTGGGAGGAAGTGGCAGAGGTCTCGATGGTTTTCCCAAGGGAGCCGGAACAGTGCGCATTGGCCAGGGCTATGACATCCACCGCCTCGTCGAGGGGCGCCCCCTGATCCTAGGTGGGATCCGGATCCCTTACGAAAAAGGGCTGTTGGGCCACAGCGACGCCGACGTGCTCACCCACGCCATCATGGACGCTCTCCTGGGGGCCGCCGCCCTGCGGGACATCGGCTACTACTTTCCCCCCGAAGACGAGCGCTGGAAGGGGGCAGACAGCATTCTCCTCTTGCAGCAGGTGGTGCAACTGGTAGGCCAAGAGGGCTGGCGCATTGCCAATGTCGATAGCGTCGTGGTAGCGGAGCAGCCTAAGCTCAAGCCCCACATCCCCGCCATACAGGCCCGCCTGGCCGAGGCCATGCAACTATCGCCCAAACAAGTAGGCGTGAAGGCCACCACCAACGAAAAACTGGGCCCCGTCGGCCAGGGAGAAGCCATGGCCGCCTTTGCCGTCGTCCTGTTGCTGGAACGCTGAGCCGCCGCTTTCTGGGAAGCACCTGGTCATCGCGCTGCCCAAGCTGCCAAACTGGCAAGCAACCGCTTCAAAAGTTTGCCCCAATTGCCGTGCAACCCCCTGCTGCCTCGATTGGGAGAGGGGCTGGGGGTGAGGGGCGCTGGCGGGCCCTTTCAAACTTGCTCGGATACTCAGCCAAGGAAATGGCAGGCCAAAACACCACCTCAACAGAGCAGCTCAAGAGAAGCCTTTTTGTTCCCCTATTCCTAGGGATCCTCCTCCTCTGGCTTGGCGCCTGTGCTGCTCCCGCCCGCCCGCCCCATCTCATTGCCACCGTTACCTCGGATCCCAAAACCTTCAACACCTATCTGGCCACCGAGAGCTCCAGCCGCGACGCCATCGCCTACCTAGAGGCGGGCCTGGTCACCCTCGATGAAGATACCCTCCTGCCCAAGCCGGAGCTGGCGGAAGGCTGGGAAGTGTCTGAGGACGGCTTGCGCTATGTCTTTACTTTGCGGGAGGGGCTGCGCTGGTCGGACGGGGAGCCCCTGACGGCGGCAGATGTGGACTTTACCTTCAACCGCATCATCTTCGACGAGCGGATCCCGACCTCGGCGCGGGATGTGTTGCGCATCGGCGAGGCGGGGGCGCTGCCCCAGGTGCGGGCCTTGGACGAGCGGCGGGTTGAGTTTGTCCTGCCGGAGCCCTTCGCCCCCTTCCTGTTGCAGGCCGGATCCCCTCTCTTGCCCAAGCACATTCTGGAGCCCACCGTGGAGCAGGTGGACGGCCAGGGCAACCCCCTCTTTTTGCAGACCTGGGGAGTTGACACGCCGGTGCAGGAATTGGTGGGGGCCGGCCCCTACGTCTTGCAGGAATATACCCCCGGCCAGCGGCTGGTGTACCGCCCCAACCCCTACTACTGGAAAGGGGAAGGGATCCCGCGCATCGAGCGGGTCATCCTGCGCATCGTGGACTCGGAAGATACGGCCCTGTTGCAGTTTCGCTCCGGCGAGACCGACGTGTTTTCGGTGCGGGGCAGAGACTTTCAGCTCCTGAAGCGGGAAGAAAAGCGGGATCAGTTCACGATTTACAATCTCGGCCCCACCCTCAACAACAATTTCTTTGCCTTCAACCTCAGCCGGGCCCGCAACCCCCAAACCGGACGGCCCTTTGTGGATCCCGTCAAAAGCCGCTGGTTCAACGATTTGAACTTCCGCCGGGCGGTGGCCCACGCCCTAAACCGCCAGTTTTACGTCGAGAGCGTCCTGCAGGGGTTGGGCGAGATCCAGCACTCGGTCTTCTCCCCCGCCAGCCCCTTCTACCTCAGCCCAGCAGAGGGCCTGCCCACCTACGACTACGATCCCGAGAAGGCGCGGCAACTGCTCTTGGCTGCCGGCTATACCTACGACGCCGAAGGCCACCTGCGGGATCCCGACGGCAACCGCGTCCGCTTCAGCCTGATCACCAACGCCGGCAACAACCAGCGGGAGGCCACCGGCGCCTTGATCAAGGCCGACCTGGCGCGGATCGGCATCACCGTGGACTTCACCCCCATCGCCTTCAACACGGTGGTGCAGCGCACCGACAGCCGCGACTGGGAAACCTTGTTGCTGGGCTTTGGCGGCGGCGGCACCGAGCCCAACAACGGCTCCAACATCTGGCGCAGCGATGGCCGCCTGCACCTGTTTAACCTGGGGGATCTGCCCGGCAACCCCGCCGAAGGGGTGGAGGTGAGCGATTGGGAGCGGGAGATCGACCGCATTTTTATCGCAGGGGTGCGGGAGCTGGACTTTGAAAAGCGCAAGGCCCTCTACGACCGCTTTCAAGTGATCATCCAGGAACAACTGCCCCAGATCGGCACCTTCAATCCCCTGGTGCTCTCGGCCCTGCGCAACCGCCTGCAAGGGGTGGATCCCCGCCCCATCCTCGGCCCTCTCTGGAACCTGGATCAGCTCTCCATCCAGGACGTGCTGCAGGAGCGGTAGCCTACCTCACCGTCAGCTCCACCTCCCCCGTGCTTCTAAGGACGTTGATCCCCACCCCTCCTGCCTGGAGATACAGGCCGATGTCCAGGGATCCCCGCCCCACCTGAATGTTCTCAAGAGTTACATGAGGCAGCCATAGGGGCAGGGTGGGCTGAGTCAGGTGCACCCGCTGGGCCAGCCCGTCGATCTCCAGGCCTAGGCAGGCCTGCAGCAGCAGGAACACGCTGGCTGCCGCCCAAGACTGGGGCAGACAGGCCACGGGGTAAAGGGTGGGGCCCTCCCGCTGGCGCCGGCGAAAGCCACAGAACAGCTCCGGCAGCCGCCGCAGCTCCAGAAACTGGCTGGCATCGAACAAGGCCGTCAACACCTGGGCCGCTTCCGCCTTGTAGCCATAGCGGGAGAGCCCGGCTGCAATGAGGGCGTTGTCGTGGGGCCAGATGGAGCCGTTGTGGTAAGACATGGGGTTGTAGCGCCCTTCCCCTTCCGCCAGCGTGCGGATCCCCCAGCCGCTAAAAAAAGCCGGCTCCACAAGTTGGCGGGCAATGCGCTCGGCATGCTGCGGGTGGGCGATCCCGGAAAACAGGCAGTGGCCCATGTTGGAGCTGCGCACGCGGCAGGGCTGCTTGCGCCCGTCCAGAGCCAGGACATACCCCCCCAGCTCCTCGCACCAAAACTGCTCCCAAAACCGCTGCTGCAGCTTTTCTGCTTGCTGTCGCAGCTGGGCTGCCTGCGCCTGCCGCCCCAACAGCTCCGCCATCTCCGCCGCCAACCGCTTGGCCTCGTAGGCGTAGCCCTGCACCTCGCACAGGGCAATGGGCGGCTCCGCCAGGGATCCGTCGGCATGGAAGATGGCGTCTTCCGAATCTTTCCAGCCTTGGTTGCGCAGGCCCCGCCGCGCCTTGCCGGCATACTCCAAAAAGCCGTCGCCGTCGGGATCCCCGTAGGTGTCCATCCAGCTCAGGGCTGCCTCGATATTCGGCCACAACTGCCGCAACAGCTCGAGATCGCCGCTGCGGCGCACATAGCGCCCCGCCAGCACCACAAACAAAGGGGTGGCGTCGATGCTGCCGAAATAATTGCCAAAGGGGATCTCGCGGGTCTTGGCCATCTCGCTGTAGCGCTGCTCGTGCAGGATCTTGCCCGGCTCGGCATCGCGGCTGGGATCCACCTCCTGGGCCTGGTGGGCCGCCAGGTACAGCAGCACTCCCCGCGCCAAATCGGGAAACCACCAAAGGGTGGCTAGGGCAGTGATCAGCGCGTCGCGGCCAAAGACTGTGGCAAACCAAGGTACGCCAGCGTGGGGATAGAGCCCATAGGGCGTGCGGGCCAGCATCATCACCAGGTCGTCCCGCGAGGCGTTGAGCCACTCGTTAAACTGGGCGTTGCCAGTGTCGATGCGGTGGGCCAGAGCTCTTAGCGCCGCCCGATGCTCCCGCTCCGCCTGCAGGGCCTCCTGGTAGCTCAAGAGCGGGATCTCCTCGCCGCCATAGCTGCAGACTACCCGCACCTCCAAATCCCGCTCCTCCTGGGGCGCCAGCGGCACCCACCACTGCGCCAGCTTTTCCGAGACCACCTCCGGCGCAGGAGAAAACAAGATCCGGGTTTGCCGCTCCACCCCGTCCAGGCCGCGGTAGCGCAAAGTTACCCCTTCTGAGCTCACCTGGGGTGGCAGCACTTGTCCCCGCTGCGAGCGCCGGATGCCGCGAATCTCAAACATATCGGCAAAATCGGCCTCAAAGCGCAGGGTCAGCGGCACCCGAAACGGCTCCGAGCCGTAGTTGTGGATGCGAATCCGCTCGTAGGCCACGTTGTTCCACAAAAAAGTAGTCCGCAGAACATGCAGGGTATCTTGACCGATAAACTGCCCCTTCGAGGTGGTGAACTCGGGGTTGGTCAGATCCACCGCCAGAATATCCTTGTCTTCTCGCACCTCCGAGCTAAGCAACAAAAACTGCTTCCCCTGCAAATCCAAGACCAGCCGCGACAAAAAGCGGGTATCATCCCGAAACAGGCCGTGATCCCGGATGCCGAGGGGGCGCATGTTGCCCAGCCGGTCAAAGATGGCAAAGCAGTTGTCCTGCTTGAGGACGTGGGGACGCGCCTCCACCAGCGAAGCGCTGGCGCGGATGTAGTACTGATCCTGAATCTGAATAATGTCTTCGGCCATCTCGGTCTTCCCAATATCTGGCCCAAATAAGGCGAAAAAGCGGTTCCCAAACAGCACCAGCTTCCACTGGGCAGGGTTGGCATCTGTTAAGCCACCTTTTTCGAGATCTCCTGCCGCTCGTTCACCAGTTGCCGGTAGAGGGCCTCATATTCCGACACCATCCTCTCGACGCTAAACCGCTCCTCAAACACCTGCCGCACCCCGGCTCGGTCAAGGGATCCCACCTTTTCGATTGCCTCTACGGCCTCTTCCACCGAATCGACAATAAAGCCGGAGCGGCTGTCCGCCATCACCTCAGGCACCGAGCCAAAGCGGGTGGCGATCACCGGCGTGCCGCAGGCCATCGCTTCGATCATCACCAGCCCAAAAGGCTCCGGCCAGCGGATGGGAAACAGCACCGCATAGGCCTTGCCCAAGAACTCGCTTTTCTCCTGTTCGGTGATTTCCCCCACGATCTCCACATTGGGGTGGCGGCTGGCCAAAGGCTTAATTTCCAACTCGTAGTACTGGCGATCCACCGCGTCGATCTTGATAGCAGCTTTCAGCGGCATCCCTGCCCGCGCGGCAATTGCAATGGCCGTGTCCAGCCCTTTTTCCGGCGAAACCCGACCCAGAAAGGCCAGGTAATCCCCCTTTTCTGGATAGAAACGGTGGAGATCCAGGGGCAAACCATGGTAGACCGTCCCCACCCAGCGCGCCTGGGGCAGGGGCCGCCGCTGGGCATTGGAGATGGAGACCACCGGAATGTCCTGAAACTCAGTGTAGAGAGGCTGCAGCTCCGGGATGTCCAGTCGCCCGTGTAGGGTGGCCAAAAAAGAGACTTGAGGATGGCGGCGGGCCAGGGCGTAGGGATAGTAGTCGATGTGGCCGTGGATGATGTCGAACTCGTCGGCCATCTGAAAGGCCTTCTCCACCATCAGGATGTGGGGCGCCACCGTGTCGATGGCCGTGGGATCCAAGCGCAGAGCCCGCTCCCGAAAGGGGATCAGGCGGGCTTGGGTTTGGGAGTCGCCGCTGGCAAATAGAGTCACCTCGTGCCCGCGCCGCACCAGCTCTTCGGTTAGCCAAGAGACCACCCGCTCCGTGCCGCCGTAGAGCTTGGGGGGCACGCTCTCGTGCAACGGGGCAATCTGAGCAATGCGCATCGTTATCCTCCGAACTAAAAACTTGGCAGCCGTTCGGGGCTGTTGGCTGCGCCGAGCTGAAAGGCGCTTTCCGGGCGCTGATCCCGGCAGCACAGTTGTTTGACAGTCGGTCGCAGATTTTCTTGCTGCTAACAACCCCTTGGCTAAAGCAGGATAAAAACAGGATCCAGTCAGAGCCAGGTTTAGCCTCTATGCTAGCCGGCTGAGCCTGCTACAGGGGCTGGCAAGAAAACACCCCAATTCCCGAATCTGGCCGAACTTTTCCGGGATCCCTGGAGGGAGAAACGTCGGCGGCGCCTCTTGCAAACCCTAGCTTACCCCCGTGCCGGAGCCCAGCAGCCTCCTCAACTTGCAGACCTTGAACACCTGCTGCCCGGCAAGCATTTCAAAAACAACCTCGGCTCCCCAGACAGCCAAGGAACTGTCTCCGCTGGTTAGGTGGGCCTAGGCGTTGGGGTGGGCGAAGGGCTGGGACGAGGGGAAGGGCTGGGCGA
>NZ_JANSHP010000031.1:0-16337 GCF_047502605.1 Synechococcus sp. RC10A2 | reverse complement strand
CCTCCAGCCCGCCAAGCTGCGCTGTGGCGGGAGTACCCCGGAGGTTCTGATGGCTTCAAGAGGCCAATCCCACCAAGCAAGCTGGTTGAGCTGCTCGATGACGTCGGGTGAAAAGCGGTAGCGAACGACTTTGGCTGGCACCCCTGCAACAACTGCATATGGCGGGACGTCTCTCGTCACCACGGCAGCCATTCCAACAACCGCCCCGTTTCCAATCGTCACCCCTGAGCGAATCATAGCGCCATAGCCGATCCAAACGTCATGCCCAACCTGAATATCTCCCCGGGTCAGAGGGTGACCTTCCAAAGCCCGCAGTTCGCTCCAGAACTCAGGTAGATGAGTAAAAGGATAAGTAGTTGCCCATTCAGTGTGGTGCTCATAGCCTGCAAAAAAATGAACCCCTTTTGCAATTGAGCAGCAGCGGCCAATCTTTACCCGCGAAGGCTCTCCCATCCAATGAATGAAGAGCTCCACTGCATAGGTCAGGGGGCCGACAGTAAGCAAGGGAAATGGTTCCAAGCCTTGGTAGTAGGCAAAGTACGTTTTGTCCTCCAGTTGAGGACTATGTTCAATGCAGATGGCCATAAAACCTCCGGCTGCTGGATTGGGGTCTGCCAAGATCAATTTCCAAAACGTGAGCCTAAGTAGAATATGCCCAAGCTCCAGGCAGGGGGGTTCCAGGGTTTGCACGGCAACTGAAGCAGAAGCGTAGGGGGTCTACCGACTGCCAAGCTACTCTAGCAATAGACTTTCCTCTTCAGGCAATGCCAATTGTGCTTATCTGTGGCCCTGCCCGCTGCGGCAAGAGTCGGCTGGCGGAGAGCCTGGCGGCTGCTTCCGGCCTGCCGGTCGTCTATCTGGCCACCGGCCCCAAGCCCGATCCCCAAGCCGACCCAGAGTGGGCGGAGCGGGTTCAGCAGCACCGGCAACGGCGTCCTCCCACTTGGCAAACCTGGGAAACCGGGCCCGACCTGGGGGCCGACCTGCAAAAGCTGTCTCAGCCCTGTTGTGCCCTGGTGGACTCTCTAGGCGGCTGGGTGGCGCAGGGTCTGGAGTGTTCCCCGGAGGAGTGGGATCCCTTGGTGGACGCTTTCTTGTCGGCCTTGCAGAGCTGGGCAGGAAAGGCGATCTTGGTCTCAGAAGAGGTAGGCTGGGGAGTGGTGCCCGCCTATCCGCTGGGGCGTCGGTTTCGCGATCGGATGGGAGAGCTCACCCAAAAGCTGGCCCCGCTGGCAGATCAGGTGTTCTTGGTGGCAGCAGGCTTTGTCCTCGACCTAGCTCGGCTGGGGATCCCGCTGGCAGGAGGGAATGGCCCAGAGCTGAGATAAGCTGCAAGGGGTTGACGGATGGGGTATCTTGCTTGCGGAAGCCCTCGCCTGGATCAAGACTGGGTTAAAGCGATTGCTTGTCGCCGTGCCAATTACCTTCCACCTACCTGCCAAAGCCATCCAGGCCTTGGATTTGACCCCGGGCCATGAATTGGTGAAAACCTTGATGGCGGATCCCGTTGGCGCCGCTCAGCAGGTACAGTGCGCCATCGATTGGCCGCGCAGCCCCGACGATCCGCGGGAGCTGTCGGAGATCCCAGAAGTGCGCCTGTGGTTCATCCGCTGGGATACGGTTTACCCCTGGATGCCCTACTTTCTCGATTGGCGCAGCGGCGAGCTGGCCCGCTACGCCGCTATGCTGGTGCCCCACCAATTCAACCCCCGCGAAGGGATCGTCTACAACCCGGAGGCGTTGGAGATCTTCGTCTACCAGAAGATTTTTGTGCTGATGCGCTGGTTTAAGCAGCAGAAACTGGGATCTGTCTCGATGCTGCGGGACATGGCCTTGGTGTTTGGCTTTGAGGTGCAACCCGAGTTTCTGAGCCTCTGGGAAGCCGAGACGGGGGAACCATGAGAGTGATGGTAGCAGACACCTGGCCTGGAACTCAGGCAGCACCAGGAGTGGCAGACTCCTGGCAGCAGGCGGTGCAACGCCCTTGGGGCCTGCTCGAAGTGGATCCCAGCCCTTCCGAAGCCCAGCTTAGAACCCTCTGGCAGCAGATTGCTGCCTGGAAGGGAGAGAAGGCCCCGCTGCTGGTGGTGCCTGGCAGCCTGGCCGATCCGATAGGGCCCGGCCAAACCTGGGCTGACCTAGCCCATGCCTGGGGGTTTGACGTGCTCTTGACGCTGCCCCAAGAGGCTGCTCTCAGCCAGGGAGCCGCTTTTGCAGCCTTGCTTCACCAAGCCAAGGCCCACTGCCTGGGATGGGTGTTGCTGGAATCTGAGTCGGCCTCCTCCCCAGAAGAAGAACCCGCTTTGATCTGGCAGTTGCAGGCCCACCTGGGGATCCCTGTCCTGGGTAGAAAAACGGCGGCGGGGCAAATTTTTTGGAGAGCGGAGATGTTGGATTTGCTTTCGGCAAGGCCCAGCTCCCGACTGGGGGCGCCCCTTGCTTGAGGTTCTCCCTTCCCAGCGAAGGGGATCCCCTTGCCCCTAGGACTCGTCGGCAGAAGGGAGCTGCCAAACCCTTGTCTGGCTTAGGCGCGGCGGCAAGCCGGGGCTTTAACCGCGGATCCCCTACCTTTTTCTTTGATAGGTGCCCATCAGTTGGGCCTGGGCAAGGAGGTGGCCTTCCATAGCCTGCAGCAGGGCTTCCTTCGTCGCCCCTGCAGCCAAAGACAGTTGCCGATCCAGGGCGTAGAGGGTGAAGAAGTAGCGGTGGGTGCCGCTGGGAGGGCAAGGGCCACCGTAGTCGTTACGCCCCCAACTGTTTTGCCCATGCACAGCCCCCTGGGGCAAATCGGCATCGCCGCGGATCCCTTCTGGCAGGCTGCTAACGCTGGTGGGCAAGTTGTAGACCACCCAGTGGACAAAGGTGCCCCTGGGCGCGTCTGGGTCATCCATGATTAGGGCAAAGCTCTGGGTTTCCGAAGGTGCCCCCGACCAGGCTAGGGGTGGAGAGAGATCTTCCCCATCACAGGTGTAGCGGGAGGGGATGGATTCTGAGTGGGAAAAAGCGGAGCTGGTGAGTTGCAAAGCCATAATTTCTTCAGGTTTCAGCAACTGGCCATATCCTGCCACACGAGGGGACTGGGGGGTGGAGGGATATAGGGGGTCTCCTGCAGCTTCTACCTGAGGCGGGCCTCGATGACGGAGAGAGTGGGATTCGAACCCACGGTGAGTTGCCCCACACAGCATTTCCAGTGCTGCGCCTTCGACCACTCGGCCATCTCTCCAGAGGAGAGAAAACGACTTTTTAGCGAGCCTAAAAAGTCAGCTTTGCAATCCTAGCAGAGGTGTGGACCGGCAGTCAGCTCATTTGGCAGCCCCGACTCCCAAAATCTGCAGCATCACCTCCCAGCGGGAGCAGCGCCAGTGGTCGATGTGGGATCCGATCAACCCTGCTTCGTTGATCTGGATTTCTGTCCAGCCGGGGACGCACAGGCGGGGACGCCAGGGCAAAAAAGCCAGGGATCCCCTCAGCGTCCACTCGCTGCGGATGTGGTTGCCGCTCTGGTGGATGTCGTGCAGCTCGAGGTGGATATCCTGCAGCCAGCGTCCCAGGCTTTCGACCATGGCCCGATAGCGATCCAGGCCGCGAAACTCGTTGAGGGGATCCCGAAAATAAACTTGGGGATCGTAGATGGAGTAGGTTTGATCGCAAGGAAAGCGGGCGTAATCGGCCCGCAGGATGGCCACGAGATCGGGGGCGGCCTGAGAAGGAGGGCTCACGTCTTAACCTCAGCGGGAAGGGATACCGTCTCCCCCGGGGCAGGGCAGCACAACTGGATGGATTGGCCGGTGGCAGCGTTCAGGGATCCCAGCTTTTCCCGGAACTCCTCTAGGCTCCCCAGGGGGCGGATCTGGGCGGCAAACCAGCCGTGGTAGTCCACCTCTCCCATAGCGGTGGGAATCACCTGCTGCGGGCGCAGGGCGGCCACCACCTGCAGGGCCCGCTGCGGCCCCATGATCACCTCGCCCAAGAAGGGAAAGATCTGCCCTACCACCGGGATCAGCAGGGTGTGGATGGGGGTGAACTCCTGCTGCAGCCGCGGGCGGACATCCGGTTGGGAAAGGTGGGGCTCGTAGTAAAGCCGCGTCTGGGTCGGCAGCTCCTCCAGCAAAAAGCCCAGTTCCCGCACCGGCCCCAGGGGGGCGCCAGGAACCGCTGTGATGCCTAGATCTCCCCACTGCACGGACTGCCAGGGATCCAGGGCCTGCACCCTCATAAAGCCAAGGCTCCGCGCCACCTTGGCGGCTGTTGGAGAAGCGAAAACCGGGATCTGCTTGTCCAGCCGCTGCAGGGTGGGGGGGTGGCAGTGGTCGGGTTGGCCTTGGCTGAGGAGGATACCGTCGATTTTGGGCAGGGTTTCCGGCGTGAACGGCGGCATCTGGCGGTGCTGCAGGCGGATGAACCAGGGCAGGCCAAAGAACACCAAGGGATCCACCAGCCACGGATCCAGCAGGAAAGTCTGGGTCTGGGTATGGACTAGCCAACTGTTGAGGTCGATGCGGGTGAGTTTCATGGGGCTATTGGCCGGTGATGGAAAGATCGGCTACCCAAATGCGGGGACACAGACCACTAGGAGTGATTTGTGGCTCCGGCTCGACGTAGAAAATGGACTGCAAGAGTGCTAGAAAATCCCCCGCTACTGTCGCCGCCTCGATGCTGATGCGCTCCCCCTGGCGCACCCACCAGCCCTGGAAGGGCAGGGAAAAGGATCCCTGCAGAGGCTTGACTCCGGCATGGAGAGCCTGCAGCTCGTCAATCCAGACCACATTCTCAGCCGTGGCCAGGTCGTAGGTGCTCTCTGGCGGAGCCCCGGCAAAGACGTGGTAGTAGTGGGCTGCCACCGTCACCTTGGCGCCGATATTGGCGTGCCCCGTGGGCTGGGCCCCCAGGCGTTTGGCGGTGCCAGCGCTGTGCAAAAAGTGGGTCAGAACTCCGTTGGTAATCAGGGAAACGCGGCGGGTGGGGGTGCCTTCGCCGTCAAAGCTAATCGCGCTTACGTTAGTCGGGTGCAAGGCATCGTCACACACCGAAAGCAGCGGCGAGGCAATCTGCTGGCCCAGCGAGTCGGGGGTGGACAGGCTTTGGTTGTCCAAGATGTTCTGGGCGTTGAAGAGATTGGAGAAAGCCCCCAACAGGCTTAAAAAAGCTTCCCCAGAAAAAACCACCGTATATTTCCCCGAAGGGATCTGCGCGTACTCCAGGTGGCTGATGAGCTTCTCGGCGGCTTCTTTTACGCACCCCTGGATATCCAGCTCCTCTAGGCTGCGGGCCACCCGCATGGCGCCGGCGCTGCGGGGCTTGCGGCCTTCTTGTTCTGCTTTGCCGTAGAGAAAGACCGAGGCCAGAGTGTGGCCCTCCTGGCGCAGAGCTTGGTCGCTGTTGAGGTAAAAGCGGTCGATCTGTCGCTGGGCCAGGCCGTTGTAGGGCACCCCCTGGATGGCGGGATGGGATCCCAGCAAAGCCTTCTCGGCAGCCACCAGCTGATCTAGGAGCTCGCTGGCCAGCGCCAGGGGCCTTTTGTCATTACAGGGCTGGAGAATGGGCAGCTTCGCTTCTGGACTGAATTGGGGCGCGTGTTCCCGCACGCCGAAGTGGCTGGCCTCAAAGGCCGTCTGCAGAGCTAGTTCCAGCCCTGCTTCGTCCACATCGGTGGTGGAGGTCACCCCTACCTGGCCCTGGTCGTTCCAGGCCCGCACCGTCACACTGCAGCGGTGAGAAGCTTTTACCTGACGGGGCTCCCCCTGCTCCACCTGCACGCTGGTCTCATCCACTGCGGCTCCGTAGAGATCAAACTGGGGGATCCCCAGGTGTTTGGCGCACCTTTGCGCCTGTTCGGCCAAGAGTTCAACTTGCAGCATGTCATTCCTTCTCTACCGACGGGCCAGCCAGGCGGTCAAGTCCTCCACGCTGTTGAAATCCAGCAGCGCTTCCCCCAGCGCCTCCAGTTGCGACGGGGGCAAGGCCCAAATCCTGTTTTCCAGGGCCGGGTCAAGGGATCCCAGCTTCCGCCGCAAAAGCCGCAAAACCAGCGTTGCTTCTCCATGCTGCAGTCCCTGTTGCAGTCCCTGTTGCAATCCCTGTTGCAGCCCTTGCTGCAGGCCCAGTTGCAGACCTTCTTTGCGCCCTGCTTCCAGCCCCTCCCGCAAAGCTTCCGAGCGCCACTCCTGGTAGATCACCGATTCCCTCATATCCAAAGACCTCATGATTTGCCGAATCAAACCCCGATCCAATGCTAGTCCCGCCAAAACGGCTGTTGCTGCTGCCAGTTCTCGCTGCTTGCTGGGGTCTGGCAAGCGCTCCAGCTCGGCAACGACTTCTCGTAAGGTTTCTACAGGATCCTCCACCTGGCTTAAGACCCGAAAAGGCAGCAGGGCTGGCCAATCGACGTTGGTTGGCAAGTTGCATTCCCACAGGCGAATGACCTCAAACTCGTGGCTCAGCCGTTCTAGGCGAAAGGAAGTTTGGAAAACTCGCTCCGAGGTCGTTTTGCGCAGATAAATCACCACCTGATGCACAGGTAGCTGTGGATATTTCCGGTAAAGGCGCAGCCGATAGTCGGCCATGCGAAAGGGGATTTCAGGATCTGGATCTGTTTGAAATTCCAGGTGCAAAATGCCCTGCTGCAGCCCCAGCAAAATAACAGAATCTGCTCGAACAGGTTCCTCCGAAAGTTCTGTGGGCAACATTTGCACCGGCTCAGCCACTTCTCCCACTAGCCAACGGGCAAACTGCTCCGGGAAGCGCTCTGCCAGGTACTTGCAGACGTTGTCGTAAGCCATGGGGGATCCCTGGGCCTAGCGCCCGCCCACGGTGATGGCGTCCACCTTGATGTGGGGCTGGCCGACGGTGACGTAGATGCTGCCGCTGACAGAACCACAGAAGCCAGGGGCCAGGCGGAGATCCTTGGAGCACATGGAGATCTTGGTCAGGATATCCTTGGCTTCCCCGATTAAAGTGGCTCCCTTGAGGGGCTTGGTGATCTTGCCGTTTTGGATGAGATAGGCTTCTTCCACGGCAAAGTTAAATTGGCCGGTGGGGCCGACGCTGCCGCCCCCCATGCGCTTGCAGTAGATGCCTTTGTCGATAGAGGCAAACAGGTCGTCCAGTTCGGCGTCGCCGGGGGCGATGTAGGTGTTGCGCATGCGGCTGGCGGCGGCAAAGGTGTAGTTTTGCCGGCGACCGCTGCCGGTGCGGGGATGGCCGGTGCGCATCGAGCCGGCCCGGTCGGCCAGGAAGTTCTTCAAAATGCCCTTTTCAATGAGCAAAGTGCGCTGGACGGGCATGCCCTCGTCGTCCACATCCAAGCTGCCAAAGGCCCCCTCGGAAAGCCCCTCGTCCCAGGCGGTGAGGTTTTTGTGGGCAATCTTCTGGCCTTTTTTGTCGGCAAAGGGGGTGGTTTTGCGCTCAATTTGGGTGGTTTCCAAGAGATGCCCACAGGCCTCGTGGAAGATGACGCCGCCAAAGGCGTTGGACATCACAATGGGGTAGGTGCCCGATTCCACGTAGTCGGCATAGAGCATCTGGCCGGCAGCCTCTGCCAGCTCCTGGCTGTGGGCCACAAGATCCCAGCGGCGCAAAAAGTCGGGATCCCCGGTGCCCCCCGCGCGCTGGCTAACGGAAGCGCGATGATCCCCGTCGGCACAGAGCAGGGTAGAGCTGACCGACTGGGTAAGGCGGATGTCGCGCACAAAGGTGCCGTCGCTGCAGGCTACCAGGATCTCCTGCCAGTCGCGGAAGTAGTTGGTGCGGCGGGACTGGATGTGGTGAGCTTGCCGCTTGAGCTCTGCGTTGGCCCGCCCCAAGATCTCCCCCATCTCGGCAAGGGAGCTGCATTCTTTGAGCCAGCCGTCTTTGCGGCGGCGCTCGGCGTAGTCCTGCAAGATCCCCAAGTTGACAGGGGAGACCAAGGCGGCAGGGCCTGGGGGGGTAAGGCCCATCAAGAGCAGGCCTTTTTCCAGGGCGGCTTTGAGGCCGGCAAAGGAGAGATCGTTGGTGCTGACGTAGCAGTCGGCCAGGCCGCGGAACACCCGCACGCCGGCGCCAGTGGCAAGCCGAGGGGTGATGCTGGTGATGGCGTCGTCTTCGGCCAGGCAGCTGATGGAGTTAACCCGCTCCAGGAAGATCTCCACCAGGTCGGCGCCAGCAGCCCGCCCCCAGCCTAAGAGAGTTGCAAGGGGATCCCGCCAGTCTTCGTCGAAGCGCTGCAGGGTGGGACGATAGTCGAGGTTGGGCAGTTCTTTGGACAAAAGCAGCATAGGAGGCCGAGAGCACTCAAAAGAGGGAAAGGGCAGGCTGAGATGCCGCCACCTTTTGTTCCCTCAGTTTAACAAGACGTAAAGGCTGCCCTTTTGGGGAAAGAGACTCCAAGCTTGACAAGGGCAGAGGAGCAGCCGAAGATCGCTGCACAAGGATCCCTCACCTTGCAATGGCTGCCAAGAAAAGATCCTCGGAGCTTCAGCCCAGCCTATTTGACGATCCCCTAGAGCCACCTGCCCCCGCTGCGGAGACGCTTCCCCAATGGGATCAGATCCCGCTCTCGGCCCAGGTGCCCATTCCCCCCGGTACCTATCGAGAACTAGAACAACTGGAGCAGCACTGCCGGGTCTGCCAGCGCTGTGAATTGGCGGCCAACCGTACCCACGTGGTGGTGCACCGCGGCAACCCCAAGGCCAAGATCGTGATCGTCGGAGAAGGGCCGGGGGAAAACGAGGATCTGCAGGGGCTGCCCTTTGTGGGCAAGTCGGGCCAGTTGCTCGACAAGATCCTGGCCTCGGTGGGCCTAGATCCGGAGCAGGATACCTACATCTGTAACGTGGTCAAATGCCGCCCTCCCCACAACCGCGTGCCCACCCAGGAGGAGATGGACGCCTGTCGGCCCTATCTGCTGGAGCAGATTCGCCTGGTGGATCCCTGGATCATTCTGTTGACGGGGGCCACTTCGGTGCGCTCTCTTTTGGGGGATAAGCGCGGCATCACCAAGATCCGCGGCGAGTGGATCCAGTGGCAGGGGCGCTGGTGTATGCCGATTTTCCACCCGGCCTATTTGCTGCGCAACCCCGACCGCACCCCCGGCAGCCCCAAGTGGCTGATGTGGCAGGATATTCAGGCGGTGAAGCAAAAGTACCTAGAACTTGCCGGCGCAACGCCGCCCCAGCCGGACTTCTGAGCTACTTTCCCTGGTATTTGGCCAGCGCCGCTACCCTCACCCCCAGCCCCTCTCCCAAGGGAGAGGGGGGTATGGGATCCCTAACTTGCAGGCTTGAAGCCGCTCAGCAGGCCGAAGCGCAGCAAGCCGCTGGCATAGGCCCGCCGCATCAGGCCCAGCCCCAGCGCCCCACGGACGGTGACCCAGCCGCTGCGCAGCAAAGCCGGGATCCACCGCCAATCGCGAGCCGAGGCGATCACCTCGTCCCAAAAGGGGGCCACCCGCTCCGACCAGTCGGCGGTGCGCAACCGCTCGAACCCCACCTGGTGGGCCAGCGCTTCATACTCCGACAAGCTGATGACATAGGGCAGGCAGTACACGTCGTAGATCTGCTGCAAAAGGCGCTCATCCTGGCGGCTCAGGGATCCCTCGCGGTGGCACCAGGTAACCACCATCATCTGCCCGCCCGGCTGCAAGACCCGCCAGCACTCGGCCAGAAACCGCCGCTTATCCGGCATGTGCTCGCCGCTTTCCAGAGCCCAGACCAGATCGAAGGTGTTGTCGGCAAAGGGCATGTCCAGGGCATCGGCCACCCAAAAGCGCACCCTGTTGCTCAGGCCGGCTGCTTGAGCGCGCTCCTCGGCCCGCTGGGCCTGGACAGGGCTGAGGGTAATGCCTGTTACCTCGGCGCCAAAGCGCCGCGCCAGCTCCAGGCTGCTCCCCCCAATGCCACAGCCGAGATCGAGGATGTGCCGGGGGGGCTTGGGATCCCCGATCTGGCCCCATTGAATGACTCGGTCGATGAGATCGATCTGGGCTTGGCGGCGATCCTTGCCGGTCTGGCCCGGCTCGTAGTAGCCGTGGTGCATGTGCTCTCCCCACACCTGCTCCCAAAGGCCAGAGGAAGCATCGTAGAAGCGGCGGATGCGTTGGTTGAGCGGAGAGGTCATCGGCAGGTGCAGGTCGGGATCCCTCTTATTCTGGACGATCTTGCCGTCCTTCCTGGCCCTGGGGGCGGGCTGGCAAAACCCCGATTAAGCTGGGAAAGTAGGCTCTTGTTGCCGCTGGGATCTTGGCCACCTCAGACTTTGCCCTCGAGCAGCTTCTCTTCACCCCGGCCACGCCCGAGCCCGACGCGGTGCGGCTGATCTACGCTTTCCCCAACACCTACTCGGTGGGGATCACCAGCCTCGGCTACCAGGTCATCTGGAGCCTGCTGGCCAGCCGCCGTGATGTGTCGGTCGCCCGCCTGTTTACCGACCTGGCCGAGCCGCTGCCGCGGGATCCTGAGCTGCTGGGCTTTTCCCTCTCCTGGGAGCTGGACTACGTCCACATCCTGGATCTGCTGGAACGACAGAGGATCCCCCTCCAGGCCGAGGCGCGGGAAGAAGCGCACCCCCTGGTTTTCGGCGGCGGCCCGGTGTTGACGGCCAACCCTGAGCCCTTTGCTGCGTTCTTTGACTTGATCCTGCTGGGGGACGGGGAGGGGCTGGTGGAGCAGATGATCCAGACCTATCGGCAGGTACGGCGGGGATCCCGCGCCGAAAAGCTGCAGGCGCTGGCCCAGGTGCCGGGGATCTACGTGCCCAGCCTCTACGAGGTGCGCTACCGCGGGCCCGACGGCCCAGTGGAGAAGGTGATCCCCAAGCTGGACGGGATCCCCAGCTCCATCCGCAAGCACACCTTCCGCGGCAACACCCTCTCGGTGTCCACCGTGGTTACCCCCAAGGCGGCCTGGGAGAGCATTTACATGGTGGAGGTGGTGCGCAGTTGTCCGGAGATGTGCCGCTTTTGCCTGGCCAGCTATCTAACATTGCCTTTTCGGGCAGCGGATGTGGAGGGACATCTGATCCCGGCGGTGGAGCGGGGGCTGCAGGTTACCCAGCGGATTGGCCTTTTGGGGGCTTCGGTAACCCAGCACCCCCAGTTTGAGGAATTGCTGGAGTACCTGGCGCAGGATCGCTTTGAGCAGGTGCGCCTTAGCCTGGCCTCGGTGCGCACGGGCACGGTTACGCCTCGCTTGGCGCAAGTGCTTTCCCGCCGCGGCAGCCAGTCCATTACCGTGGCCATCGAAAGCGGCTCGGAGCGGCTGCGCCGGGTCATCAACAAAAAGCTGGCCAACGAAGAGATCCTGGCGGCGGCTGCCCACGCCCAGGCCGGCGGCCTGAAGGGGATCAAGTTCTACGGCATGGTGGGGATCCCGGCGGAAACCCAGGCCGACCTGGAGGCCACGGTTGCTCTTTTCAAGGAGCTCAAGAAGGTGGCTCCCCGCCTGCGCTTCACCCTGGGCTGCAGCACCTTTGTGCCCAAGGCCCACACCCCCTTCCAGTGGCAGGGGGTGGATCCCCAGGCGGAGAAAAAGCTGCAGTGGTATCAAAAACACCTGCGCCCCCTGGGCGTGGAGTTCCGCCCGGAAAGCTACAGTTGGTCGGTCATCCAGGCCTTGATCTCAAGAGGGGATCGGCGGGTGGCCCAGGTTTTGCAGCTAGCACGGCAGTGGGGCGATTCCCTGGGCAGCTACCGCCGCGCCTTCAAAGAGCTCAAAGGGCAACTGCCGCCCCTGGACTTCTACGTGTACCACAACTGGGATCCGGCGGATCCCCTTCCCTGGCAACACATCGAAGGCCCTCTCAGCCTGGAGCGGCTGCAGCAGCACCGCCAAGAGGCCTTTTCCGTGTAGCATGTCGTGCCTAAAATCCCCTAGGAAGGGGATTGACGGTGAGAGCCTGAAGCGGCCAGAAACGCCTCGATCTCGGCGCGGTGGGGCAAACTGGGCTGAGCGCCAGGGCGGGTTACACACAAGGCCGCAGCGGCATTGGCAAACCGCAGGGCTTCCCTCAGGGATTTGCCAGCAGCCAGGCAAGCGGCCAAAGCACCGCAGAAGCTGTCGCCGGCAGCAGTGGTATCCACCACCAACACGGGGTGGGCTGGCAGATGGCCCCTTTCCTCCCCATCGGCCCAGACCAAGCCCGCTCCCCCCAACGTGACGATCACTGTCGGGATCCCCTGCTGTTGCAAGGCTTGGGCCACTTTTTCGGCTTGCGCTGGCGTCTCCACTGGAGATTGGGCAAGGGCAGCGGCTTCGCTTTCATTGAGCACCAAGTAGCGCACCTGGCGCAACAGGGATCCCGGCAGGGGAGCCACAGGGGCGGGATTGAGGAGGACAGGGATCCCTTGGGCAAAGGCCTGCTCGGCTACCGCCTGCACCGTGGCCAAGGGGATTTCCAGTTGCAACAATACCAGAGCTGCCGCTGTCCAGGGGGGCAGATGGGCGGGTGTGTAGCGACCATTAGCCCCAGGGCTGACCACGATCCGGTTTTGCCCTGCTCGATCCACAGTAATTAGGGCAATGCCGCTGGGCCCTTCCAGCTCTCGCAGATGGCGGGTATCGACGCCATTTTGATCCAAGTTCTCCTTTAGGAAACGGCCAAAGCCATCGGATCCCACCGCCCCCCACATCTCCACCTGGGCTCCCGCCCGGGCTGCTGCCACCGCTTGGTTGGCTCCCTTACCCCCAGGGTAGGTGGCGTAGTCGGATCCCAGCAC
Source organism: Synechococcus sp. RC10A2 (assembly GCF_047502605.1). NCBI lineage: Bacteria > Bacillati > Cyanobacteriota > Cyanophyceae > Synechococcales > Synechococcaceae > Synechococcus > Synechococcus sp. RC10A2. Next base: position 3,646 of record NZ_JANSHP010000031.1, on the reverse strand, counting down.
CGTTTCCCCAGGCCCAGGATGGCGTGGTACCTGCACCACCAAGTCCAGATTCAAGCTCCCCACTACGCGAACTAGGGCTGTCATTGGCTAGCTGAAAAACGGTGCCCTAGAGGTAGCTCATTCTAGCTCCCACCACTGGGTTGGAGAGCTTTACGCCTTGGAGAGGATTGGCTAGCTTGTGAGGGGGTGACGCGGAAACAAGCCATGCTGCTGACCACTACAGACGTGCTCCAAGGTAGAGAGGTTGAGCGTTACTTGGGCATTGTTACCGCCGAGGTAGTTTATGGCACCAATGTTCTACGGGACTTCCTTGCTAGCCTCCGCAACATCATCGGGGGACGCACAAGAACCTATGAAGAAGTTCTCGAGAATGCCCAGAAAAAGGTTTTGGAAGAGTTGGAGCAGCGAGCCAAACGTTTGGGAGCAAATGGCATCCTAGGCGTTAGCATTCATACCAACATGAGCGCGACCATGATCCTCGTTACCGCCGCCGGCACCGCCGTCAAGCTGCGCTAGAACCTTTAGGCCAGGCTCTCCATCAATGCCTCGTCGATCTCAAAGTTGGCGTAGACATTTTGCACATCATCCAAGTGGTCCAGCCGCTCCATGAGGGTCAGTACCAGCTTGGCTGTCTCGGGATCCTCCACATGCACCTCCGTAGAGGGGATCCAGCGGATGGCCGCCTCTTGCACCTGGTAGCCTTCTTTTTTGAGGTAGGTGGCCACCTGCTCCAGCAGGGTGTAATCGCAATAGACCTCTGCGCCGGTTCCCTCCACCTTGAGATCCTCCCCTCCTGCTTCGGCTACCGCTAGCAGCAGAGCTTCGGGATCTGTCACCCCCTCCAGGTTGATCACCCCTTTTTGCCGGAACAGCCAGCTGACGCAGCCGCTTTCCCCCAAGCTGCCGCCAACTTTGCTGAAGGCCTCCCGCACCTCGGCAGCCGTGCGGTTGCGGTTATCGGTCATGGCCTCGATTAAGACAGCTACCCCCCCAGGGCCGTAGCCTTCGTAGCGAATTTCCTCCAGGGGGCTGTCGTCGGTCCAGTTGCCGGATCCCTTAGCGATGGCCCGTTCAATGTTCTCGGCGGGCATGCCTGCCGCTTTGGCTTTCTCCACCGCTGAGCGCAGCCGAAAATTGGCTTCCGGGTCTGGCAGGCCGCTGCGCGCTGCCACAATGATGGCTCGGGAAAGTTTGGTAAACAGGCTGCCTTTTCTAGCATCTACGCGGGCTTTTTGCCGTTTAATGTTGGCCCATTTGCTGTGTCCTGCCATGCTGTGCCCACCAGTCAAGCAATCCACGGGGAGGGATCCCCTAACTCTGAAGCCTAGATCACCACCTGCTCAGGTCTCAACCCCAGGGGAGTAGGTCAGGGCTGAATGGGTTGCCGCTCGATCACGCCCCCCGGTGGCGGTGGAGCTTCCGGCGTTGCTTGAGGTGTAGGCGTTGGTGTCTCTGTGGGAGCTGGCGTGGGAGGTAGAGGAGGCACAGGCTCTTCAAACACGGCTCCAGGCGGAGGGGTTGGGGTTTGCGGCCGAGTTAAAAAGGGCGTTACCTGTTCCAGCAGCTCGGCATAGAAGATTCCATCCTGCTCTGGCCCAAAGCGGCCTACCGCCCAGCGGTGACGGGGCACAAACAGCGTTTGCAGCAGCACCTCTCGACTGGCGAAAGAGGGGGTGCCCACAAAGACATAGCCATCGACGATGACACGGTTCAAGTCAGGCCGAGTTTGAAACACCCGATCCACCTCCCGCAGTATCTCCGCATCCAGCCGCTCCAGCAGAGTTTCCAGCGTATCCTCAGGCCTGACCAAAACTCGCACCTGAAAGCGATAGCCTTCGCAGCGATAATCTCCGCAGAGTTTAACCAGCTCGTTTCGCACCCGAATCTGCGCCGCCGGATCGATGTCCCTCACCGGCAGGAAGACTTCTGGCTCTGGCTGTTGTTCTGCTTCCTGTGCCCAGGTCAAGGGCTGGCTGCTCCACGCCCTCAACAGCAGGGATCCAAACAACAAGGCAAGTCCCCACCCTCCAAGGGGGAGGCTCCAGCCCAGGCTGCCCCGCTTAGGGCGTTGGGAAAAGAAGGGATCGCGATCCCGATTCGGGCTACTCAGCGGACTGTTCATAACCAATACGGCAGCGATGGCTACCGCCAACTCTACCCAACATCTGGCGAAGAGGCACTAAGCCGGAGAGAAAACGGAGTCGCTCTTGCTGGACATCGCTGCTCTAGGGATCCAGAAGCAGCTCAACAGAAAGACAGCACCCCAAATCAAGAGGAGAGCATCGTTGGCTGAGCTCTGTTCGCTGCAGCTTGCCGAGGTGGCTGTATTCTGGAGAAGCTAATGATCCTGTGGCAGAGGAGTGTCTATGCCATTGCCGGCATCGAAGGTTTTTGGATCCCAGGTGGGATTTTTCTGGGGTTTACTGGCCTCGACTGTACTCTTGGCAGGCTGTGGGGGAGGTGGGGGGACGGTGCCGCCTCCGGTCAATGTTTGCGAGCAAGCCTTTAGCCCAGAGTTTTTCGCAGCGATTGGCCTGCGCCGCCCAGGAGATAGCCGCAGCGGAACCTTGGGGCCGAATAGCCTTTTGGAGTTCTACTACGATAGCGCCGGCGAGATTCAAAATGCCCGGGAAGTTCCACCGCCGCCCGGCACCTTCACCTTTTACTCAGATGGATTTCTCTACTTTCCTTCTGCAGCCAACGTTACCGGAGTTACCATCCGGCTGACCAGCCCGGCTTTCGATCCGCTGTTGGTCATCGGTGCCTTTGATACCGGCAGAAACTTGGATCGGAATATCCTTTTTGTTAACGATGATGCCGCCCCTGGCAACTTTACCACCTCCCAGCTCACGATCCCGGTGCGGCAAGATCGCTGTTACTTGATCCAGGTGCAAAGTTACTGGGCGCAAAATGCTTCCCCAACCGCTGGGCCGGGCAGCCCTGGACGAGGGCCATATACCCTCCAGGTGGTGAGCGAAACGTTTGCCACCCCTCCCCCTCCCCCTGCCATCCAGCAGAAACCGGAGGATAGGGAATCGGGAGGCGGCGGTGACCGAGGTGGCGGCGTGGGTATTTAACTCTGGCGTGTGAGCTTAATGGCAAAGCTGGCGCTGCCGCAGGTGGCCGTGCCGCGAATGGAGCGCCCGTCGGCGCTGACGGTGCCGCTCCACGTGATGGTTGGGGTACCGCTACCCCCTATCCTACCGCTAACAGAAAGTTGGTTGCCGATAAGCTGGCCGCCGCGCTCGGAAAAGCTGGGTGAGGAAATGGTGATCTGGTTGCCGTCTTGCCGAATGGAGACGGTTTCCTCAATGCCGGTTGCAACATTAACCTTACACAGGGATCCCTGCCAGACAAAGGATCCTCCCTCATAGAGCCACTGACCGCTCAAGGCAAACTCTGGCGCAGGCGTTGGTGTTGCTGGGGCTGGCGTCGAGGTGGGCGTCGGGATCGGGGTGGGGGTAGGGGTAGGAGTACGGGGGACGAGCGGGGTAAAGCGAGGGATAGGGGTAAGCGTTGGTGTTGGCACCGGGGTGGGAGTGGGTGTTGGTGCCGGAGTTGGAGTGGGTGGCGGTGTCGGATTAGGTCTCGTTGTCAGTGACGCAATTCGACTTGTATGATATTAAGATCTTATAGGGGAGTCGTC
>NZ_JANSHP010000030.1:0-832 GCF_047502605.1 Synechococcus sp. RC10A2 | reverse complement strand
GATAGGCAGGATGCGATCGCTTCTTTCCTGAACCATGTTCAGGAGAGTTCAGCGTAAATGTATCAGGTGCTAGATGGCAACCGGTTGTCTTCTTCTTCAGCTTTGGGAAAGGCACCGTCGCTGTGCTTTTTTGGGCGCCCTTTGTGGGTATACTTGAGACTAGACTCAAGGTTTGCCTTTGAGTTTCCCTGGGGTGAGCTGGGCAGCTCTTGCTAAAGACGTTGACCCTAGCAAGTTTTTGAAGGAGATCTGCCATGGCTTCCTGGAACTCAAAATCCCGCTTTCGTCACCCGATAGCTCCCTTGATTTTGGCTTCCTCCCTCGTAGGAGGAGTGGCTGCTTGTTCCCTTACTTCGGATCCTCCGGCTGTTACTCAGCTTCCCCCGACAATTTCAGCTCAGGCGCCAGAAACAGCAGTGCAGGGCTCTGAGAGCATTGCTTTCTACTACGACGGGGTAAAGACCTCAGTCACCATCAAGGATGCGGCAGTCCTTTTTGCCGCCTGCACCCTCAACACCAACGACTCCGGGAAGATTGTTAACTTTGTCAATAACACGCTCAAGGTGGGGCCGATTACGGCTGCCGACGTGACGGGGTTGGGTGATCCGCTCAAGCCCTCTGTTTCCGACTTTACTGCCGACGGGGTGGTGGACTGCAAGGATGCGGCGGTTTTGTTTGCGGCAATTTCAACAGGTCTTCCGCCGACGGCCAGTAAGATCAATCCCTTCCTTGCCAACACCCTGAAGCTCAGCGGTGTCAGCGTCACGCAGCCGAACTTAGATACCTTCTTCAGCGAGCCCACGCCGCCTCCCACCCCCACCCCCCCGCCGCA
>NZ_JANSHP010000029.1:0-89987 GCF_047502605.1 Synechococcus sp. RC10A2 | reverse complement strand
AGCGCGAAGATTGACAACCTAACCTTAAATCATCCGTTAAGTTCTGTCAACTACCCTTAGAAATCTGAGAAGGGATCCCGGCCTCAGCGGTTGGAGCGGCGGCTGCCGGTGGGGGAGAAGAGGGCTTCCAGAGCCTGGCTGAGGGTGGGCTCCATCACCACCCGGTCTTCGTAGGCAGCGATGACCCGGGTGAGCTGGGGCAGGCGGCCCTGTTCTGCCTCCAGGTAGAGGGGCTGGATGTAGAGAAGCGAGGTCTCGATGGGGATGACCAGCAGGGTGCCCAGGTTCACCCGCGACCCGTGTTCGTTCCAGAGGGCGATTTGCTCGGAAATGGCCGGATCCTGGTTGACCCGCGCCTCTACTTGCTCTGGGCCGTAGATGAGGCGCTGCTTGGAAAACTCGTACACCAGCAGCTTGCCGTAGTTTTCCCCATCGCAGCGGGCCGCCATCCAGGCCACCATGTTTTGTTTGTTGAGGGGGGTGAAGGGAGAAAGCAAGACAAACTCGGGCTGGTTTGGGGATCCCTTTTGGGGATCCTCTGGCAAGGTGAGGATGAGGTACTGGGGCTGCATGGGCAGGCGCCGCCGCTTGCGGAACTGGTTGGGGATCTGCCACTGGTCTTCCCGGTTGTAGAAAACACGGGGATCCGTCATGTGGTAAGTGGCAAATTGCTGCACCTGCACCCGGAAGAGATCTTGGGGGTAGCGGATGTGCTGCCGCAGCGGCTCCGGCATGGCCTCTAGCGGCTTGAACAGGGTGGGGTAGATGCGGGCGTAGGCTTGGATGAGGGGATCCCGAGGGTCGGCAATGTACCAGTCGATGCTGCCGTTGTAGGCGTCCAGCACCGCCTTGACAGAGTTGCGGATGTAGTTGAAGGGAAAGTCAGGCAAGTACTCGGAGTAGGGGTAGTGGCTGCTGGTGGTGTAGGCGTCGAAAAACCAGTAGAGCCTGCCCCCTTGAATTACCAGGTAGGGATCCTGGTCGTAGAGCAAAAAGGGCATCACCTGGCGCACCCGTTCCCGGATTTGGCGGCGATAGAGGAAGCGGGTGCTGGGGGAGAGCTCGCGGCTGAGAAGGATGCGCAGATCCCGGAAGTGCCAGGCGTAGAGAAGCCGTTGCCAGAGGTGGGGGATGGGCACGCCGCCCGTGCCGCGGTAGCTGCTGTAGACATAGCGATCGGCAGCGGGATAGTCCAGGGCCCCCACGAACACGTCGGTGGTGGTCAGCTCGCTGTAGTAGAGGGCCGGCTGCTCCACCCGCAGCACCTGCGCCACCTCTGGATAGCGGGGGGAAACCCGCGGTGGGATATCCGATAGGAAAAAGTCCGGCAGCCCCTCAGCAGTAACCACGTTGACTGGGCTGAGGGTGAGGCCATAGCCGTGGGTGTAGAAAAAGCGCCGGTTAACCCAAGTTTGGGCAGCCGGTGGTACCTGGGCAAAGTCCAGCTCGCGCGCTGCATGCATCACTTGGCGCAGCTCTCCCCCGATGCGGTAGCGATCCACATCCACATAGGGAAATTGGTAGTAAGGGCGGATCTCCTGCAGTTGGCGATAGGTGGCCAAGAGGGGTTCTGTATCCCAAAGACGCACGTTGCGCAGGGTGGATTGATTTTGCTGCAGGATCTCCCAGGTCAGGGATCCCTCTTCTGGGAAGGGCTTGACCTCCACCTCGGCCAGGCCAAAGCCGGCGCGAGTAAAACGGATGTTGTGCTCGATGTAGGGGCGCTCCAGCTCCAGCTCGTTGGGCGTGACCAAAAGGGTTTGCAGCAGTTGCGGGTAAAGCCGGGTGGTCAGCAGCCCAAACCCCAGGTAGGCCCCCCAGAGCAGGGCCGGCGCCAGCAGGGAACTGGCCCAGGCAGGGCACCAAGACTTGAACAAGGGAAGGTTGAATCGGATCCCCTGGCGGGCCAAAGCCCAGAAGCCAACTGCTGTCAGGAAAGCCACCCCGCTCATCAACGTGGTAGCTGGCAAAGTGGCGTGCACATCGGCAAAGCCGGCGCCAAAGACGACGCCGCGGGTGGAATAGAGCAGCTCGTAGCGCTCCAGCCAATGGCCCCAGGCACGAAGCAAAAACAGAGCTCCCCCCAAGATCAGCAGGTGCCGTTGGGCAAATAAAGACAGAGCCAGCGTCAGCCGCTGCTCCGATAGCCCCAGCTCCACTAGGTAAATAAGCGCCACCGTGATCAAAGTGAGCAGCACTAGGTTGAAGCACCACTGCTGCAGTGTCTCCCAGAAGGGCAGGCCGAAAAGAAAAAAGCCCAGGTCGCGACCGAAGATTGGATCGGACTCGCCGACAGGGACTTGGTGCAACCAGAGCAGCAGCGCGAACCAGTGCTGAGAAAGAGACCAGGCCAAGCCGCCGCTCAACCCCAGGGCAATGGCCCAGGCCCCGGCTGTGCTTGCCCCCCGCCAGCAGGCGCGGATGTTGGATCCCACCACCGCCAGGGCAAAGGCAAAGGCGCCCAGGCCCAGCCCCCAGCGAGCCAGCACCCGCGTCCAGAGCACCGGCAGGGCATTCAGCTCGGCAAACCAGGCCAGATCGACATAGAAAGAGGCCAAAGCTGTGATGGCCAGGATCCCCAGCCCCGCCCAAAGCAAGAGAACCAACCCTCGCTGTAGCCGCTGCATAGCCTCACAGCGTCCCGCTCGAGGTCGCCCTTGATCCTAGCCGCTGCACCGCCTGCAGCAAGCCCGCCGGGCCCCCATCCACCCGCATCACCGGGATCCCCACTTGGGCCTGCAACTCTTGCCAGGTGAGATCGTCCAAAAAGCGCTCCCCATCCTTGAGGGCGATCTGGGGCAAAAGCAGGCCGTCGTAACTTGCCAAGTTTTCAACCGATTTCAAAGCGCCCAGAATGTCTTGCCCCGTCAACAGTCCGGTTACCGTCAGGGTTTGTCCCCAGAATTGGCTGGCAATGGGCAGAAGATGCAACTGCAACCTGGGGATGCTGTTCATCCGCTCCACCACCGGCTGGAAGGCTCGCTCCACTGCGTTGCCCACCACCCAGAGAACTTTGAGAGGAGAAGGGATCCCAGTCGGCAGCCGCACCTGCTCAAACTCGCTCAAGAACAGGCGCAGGGATCCCACTCCATTCCCCAGTTGGGGGTAATCTTCATAGTGCTCTGCCGGCGGCAATTCTCGATTTGCCAGCAAGTACCACTCGTCGGCCAGCCAGGCAAAGGTGGACCCCAATTCTTGCCGAAACTGCGCCTGCAGCGCTTCTACCTGCGCAATCACCTCCGCCGCCTTGGCGGCATCCACCGGGATCAGCTCGTCATTGGGGGGGCGGAAGCGGGTCAGCCCCACCGGTACCACCGCCACCGAGAGGACGGTTGGGATCCCTTCGACAGGTTGGCGAAAAGCGGCCAGATCCAAGAGCGTGCGGGTGAGGTGCTCTCCATCGTTCCAGCCCGGGCAGACCACCACCTGGGCATGCACTTGCAGGCGGTGTTGGCGAAACCAGGCCAACTGCTCCAGGATCAGACCGGCGCGCGGGTTTTTGAGCAGGCGGCTGCGCAGCTCCGGCTCCGTGGCATGAACCGAGACATAGAGGGGGGAAAGGCGCAGGCGGGCGATGCGATCCCATTCGGCAGCGGTCAAGTTGGTAAGGGTGAGGTAGCTGCCGTAGAGAAAGCTGAGGCGGTAGTCGTCGTCTTTAAGGTGCAGCGTTGCCCGCATTTCAGGGGGCTGTTGGTCGATGAAGCAAAAGGGGCAGGCGTTGGTGCATTGGATGAGGCCATCGAACAAAGCCGTCTCAAACTCCAGCCCCAGATCTTCATCGATGTCTTTTTCCAGCTCGACGATGCGCCGGATCCCTTGGCTGTCCAGGATCTCCAGGCAGAGATATTCATCGGCACACAAGAAGCGATAGTCAATGAGATCGCGGGGCTTCTCGCCGTTGATGCTCACCAGGGCCTCCCCTGGCCGAATGCCCACCTTTGCCGCTAGGGATCCGGGCAGGACGGCGCTGATACGGGCGGGCTTGACGCTAGCGCGGGACATAGCGCGCCCAAGAGGCGGGACTGCGTTGCCAAGAGAACTCAAACCTACTCTAAACAGCGGCGAATCGCTGCTTCCAGCTCCAACTGGCTGAGGTCGGTAACCACGAAGACCTCTTGCACGCTGCTGCCCTTGCGGGCCACCAACTTGTAGCCCCCTCGAATGGGCACGGAAACCCGCAACTGCAACTGCGGGATCCGCCCGCGACTGCAAGACAGAGCACCTGGCGTTACGGTTTTAATGCCAGGTTGTCGAGTCAGGCGCTCCAGAACAGGGATCAGCCCGGAAATGTGGGTGGAGTGGTTCCAAACCAGACGACCGGCAGGCTCAGACATGGCGGCAACGCAACAGCGAGGAGGGCTAGATCTCTATGCTAGGCTCTTGCCCCTGTAACTGAGAATAAACCTTGGCGAACTCTCCAAGTACAAGTATTTTCAGAAGGTTTTCTCTGTGCTAGTTTGACGGCAGCAAACGCAGGGAGCTCCTGACTCATGGTTGCCGAGCAAGTCATCCTCGAGATCCCCGAAGCCATCCTGAAAGGCCTGCAGAATGGAACCTACGAGGCGTAGGCGGCGTGGTGCGAGAAGTGGCCTCTAAGCGGGTGGTGGCCTGGCTGAGAGAAACTGGAGGCTTGACACTCGCAGATAGCATTAGCAATTGCATCCCGGCAGTGGACATAGTCAACGGGATTATTGCCAACATTCAGTTGAGGCAGATCAACCTAAGGCTAATTGACACTAGAGGTAAACTAAACACTGTCTTAGGCTTAACCAAATTCAATGCTGCTATTGGTCTAACTAACTTGGGTTTGTCTGCCGTAGACTTTGCAGTCGTTACCTCTAAACTCAATCAAATCGATTCTCGAATCCAAAGTCTTCAAGCATCCGTAGAAAGTCTTCGAGAATCCATAGATAGATCGCTTCTTGCCAAAGCTAAGTCTGCTATCGATGTTGCAGAAATAGCTTTGAAGATGTCTTCTTCGACCAACAGGAAGCGATTGGTAACCGAGGTCATTCAGCCTCTGCTTGAGGCTGAGCACTATTATCTAGCTGCGTGGGATTCCAATTGGAACAAGAACGACGGCATTTTGGCTTGCGAGTACATCTTAATCCTATCTTTAGTCTATGTTACAGAGATTGAATGCTACCTAGAGATGGAGGAGCATGAGATAGCTCTGAAACGCCTGGCGGAGGCAGAGGAGATTCTAAGACCTCGTATTAGAAAGTATGTCGAGCTTTTGTTGACCACGAAACCTTCAGTATATCTTCACAAGGCTTACCAAGAAGGAGTTAGCCTATCAAGCGTCGTGGAGATTCTCAAGTATGTAAAGGGTGAATCGGATGTGGATAAGCTGTTTGACAAATATATACGACCAGATATTTTCAGCGCACAAAGCATTGAATCCTATTTTGATAGTATGCCGACAAGATCTAAGAATGCTATCCTTGCCCTCATTGCCCCACGTTTGATTGATCCAAGCTGGTGGACAGTCTTGGATCGCATAGTTTGGGATCCTCCTCGGAGAGAAGCTATCATCAGTCGAGCAAATCAGGTTATAGCGGCTGCCCAGTCCATGATCGAATTGGACAGGAGACTGGAAGGCTACAGATACGAAATCACTGAAATGACTCGGCTTGGCCTCAGCTACCAAGAGTGGCAAAGTCTGGTTTTGCCGCCAAAAAACTCGTCTGAGGATCCAGACCCCAAAGTTTTACTGCTCCTGCCGGCTTAGGAAGCAGGATCAATGGGGGTAGAATCCGCCGCCCAAACCAAACAAGACGGCTAATATGCCAATACCGACAGCGATCCCAGCTGCTAGTTTCAGATCCTCCTTTAGCTTTTCAGCGTCGGCTCTTTCCTTTATCGCTGTCAACAGGAAGAGTTGATCCTCTCCGCTAAGCCCGCTTATAAACTCAGGGGATAAAGACTCAAGGGGGAGACTCTTAAAGTAGTCGATCCTGCTCCTGCAGTAAAGCGTCAGTTGAGAGAGCTCTGAGCTTTTTTCTTTCTCGCGCAGTTCTATTTCTGACTTTGCCCTTTCTTGGAGACTTTTGGCTTTTTCCACTTGCTCTTTACTATACCCAGATTCAAAAAATGCCGACCAAGCGGATACCAAAGCAATGAGTACGAGTATAGCACCAATCCATCCCCAGCCTCCTAAGAAAGCCAACAAGCCCAAAAACAAAAAGACAAAGCAGCTCTGTATGTTTTCGTCTCTAGTAAGGAAGGTATAGTCAACTCTGGCATCCTCTTCCTTAATGCCGATTAAAATAAGGTTTCTCTTTAGCTCTGACTTCACTTGCTCTATTTTCTGGTTATAGTTGGTTTCAATCCTTCGCCTCCGCAGCTCTATCTCCTCGGCAGCTTTCTGTATCTTGTCAGGGTCAAACGGCCAAGTGCTGCCGTCTTGTGTGCTGTAGCTTGGTTTGGCTTTTAGACCTAGATCACGTTCGTTTCCTTTCGTTTGGGAAAGCCTCTGGGAATCGTAGGCTTTCCGCTTTACGGGATCACTCAGCACTGAATAGGCTTCTTGAAGGGACTTAAATTTTTCTTCGATGTACCGTCGGGCCTTTTCCGGTGTACCGGGAGGAAGCCGATCGGGATGATACTCTTTGGCAAGCCGCCTGTAGCTCTCTTTGATTTCTTCAGAGGTCGCGTCGGGCTTTACCTCCAGCTCGCTATAGAAATCTTTCATGAAGGGATCCCGCCTCTGCTGCCTTGCTAGCAGGATTCTACTGCTGCTCCTGCAAGCTTGAAAAGTGCTGTTTAATACCAGCCTTTTTTTATGCCCTAAGTGTCAAGCGCGCTGGGGAAAGCTCCACTCCCAGTAGCTCTCGGGGGGGGTTAGCTCTCCTTCCTAAGCTGTAGCTGTCTGGGCCCGGTTTGGACTAGTCCAACTCCCGCCGACGTAGCCGTTGCAAGGCCGAGAGAGGCTTCTCCTCTTCTGGCTGCTTTTTCGAGGCGGCTGCCCGTGGAGTGGTTGTCTTGTCCCTTTCGGGCTCGAGCGCAGGCTTGGCTGCTTCTGGCTCAGCGGCTGGAGGGCGAGGCGGGTTGCTGGCCTGCTGGTTGGGCAAGGGCACCGACTCCAGGGGGGCCAGCAGGGACTGGATGTGGCTGTAGGTTTCGGGATTGCTGCGGGCAGCATGGGCCAAGAGGGTAAGCTGCTCCTTGGCCGCTACCAGGTTCCCTAACTTAAGATCCACCAGAGCCAATTGGTAGCGTGCCTTAAAGCTAGTGGGATCCACTTCTACGGCACGTTGGAAGGCAGCTCGCGCCTCTGGGAGGTTGCCCTGGCGGGCGTAGATCAGGCCAAGGTTAAAAGGCACGTCGGGATCCCGCTCGCTGGGGAGAACTTTGGTTTTGTCTTCCAGCTCAAGGGCGGCCCGGTAGGCGTTGATGGCTAGGGTGTGAAAGCCCATCTGCAGGTAGCGGGCTGCATCTTCCTTGAGTTGGGCCACTGTCGGCTCCCCGGTGAGCAGATTCATAGGCGGCTGGGCAGAGGCAGGCAGTCCTAGCGCCAAACTCAGCAGGCATCCCACCACACGCAGGCCCAAGGGAGCAGTCCGTCCACCGGTTTGTTGCTTATTCATCCCCATGATCGGTTTCCTCCAGCCACCTCAACACCACTTCGTTCCACCCCTCAGGACCGGGGAGCCGGGCCAGTTGCCACTGGGTCTGAACCTCTGGCCCGCCGAGGCGAACGGCCTCCTTCCAGAGGCTATCCGCAATTGGGCTGGGAAGCACTACTTTCCGCTCCACCCACCGCAAAAAAGCCAAATCTGGGGGGGAGCAGCCGATGCCCAAGGCCCTGACAGGGCCCAAATGCCGCTGGTAGCAATCCAGGAGCAGCCGCACCGCCTGTTCTCCCGGTAGGGAACTGGGCTCTGAGGTTAAGGTTGTCCGCCTCCAGCCGGTCAAATACCACCGCGAGGGGTCGGAGAAGTGGAGCTGGTGCAGCCGTAACAAGTGCTGGGTGAGGGTGGCCTCTTGTTGGGCAAGGGCTTCTCGCAGCCTTGCTGGATCCCCGGAATAGCTGAAAATCTCGCTATATTCCCGCTTTTGCACCCGTTCTGCTTCCTCCAAAGGGATCCCAGTGGCGGCAGCTAGCTCCGAGGCTGTCCAATCCCCGAACCCGATGAGATCCAAGTGGTAATCTTGGCGCACCTGTTGCAAAATGTGGCGCAAGCAGGGGTAGGGCAATCCCAGGGCACACACGTAGTAGGGAGGGCGGTGTTGCCAGCGCTCGTCCAAAATGCCTGCGGGAAAGTAATGTTCGGGAACGTAAATAGCGGAGCCGTCCTCGCAGATGAAGGGATGCTCCAGGCGCAGTTGTCGACACAGATGTTCCAGTTGGGCGCGGGTACGCAGGCTGTAGAGCACTAAGGGAATGGAGCGGCGCTCCAAAGCCGCCAAAGCTTGTCGGGCAGCGCCATAGCTGTTGGACTGGGGATCTAAGAGGCTGCCATCCAAACTGCTGAGGACAAGTCGCATAAGCCCAGGAAAGGAAAAGGCGCTGGCAGCAGTCAATTAGCCAGATCAAACGGCCTCTAGCCCGAGGAGCGCAAGCCGGATCCCTGAGGCGGGCTTGGGGCTCAAGCGGCCAGCATTCCCATCATCCAACAGCCTTGACAGAAGTGAAGAGGTTTAATTCAACGTGCCCTTCTTGGCCACCTTCTGGAGGAGTGAAGCACCCAGAGCGGCATTGGGGCAATTGATGCCAAATGTTACACTCTGCTGCCGTGCCCAGCCGATACTAGCGGCAGAGCAAGCCTCTTGACTCGCGATTCCTTTGAGGGATCAGGTGCCGAAAGCGCGATCCCCAGCATCCCCCAGCCCGGGCAGGATAAACCCCCGGTCATTTAGCCGCTCGTCGATCATGGCGCAGAAAATTTGCACCATCGGGTAATGGGATCCCAGCCGCTGCAGCCCCGGCGGAGCAGCCAAGACGCTCACAATTCTCACTAAGCTGGGATCCGCTCCCCGTTTTTTCAGCTCGTCCAAGACCCAGAGCAAGGTGCCGCCAGTAGCCAACATCGGCTCAGGGATGAGAATGCGCATCTGCTCCGGGATCCGCTCCGGCAGGCGATTGAGGTAACAACTCACCTGCAGCGTCTTTTCGTCCCGCACCAGGCCCACATGAAAAATCCGTGCCTGGGGCAAGAGGGACTGACAGCCTTCCAGCAGGGCCAGCCCAGCCCGCAAAATAGGCACGATGGCCAGCGGCGTGTTGGGGGCGATAACTTCTGCTGCAGCAGGTTCCAGAGGAGTTTGCACCTGCACCGCCTGAGTTGGGATCCAATCCCGCATCGCCTCGTAGGTCAGCCAGCGGCCCAGCTCCGATAGAGCACTGCGAAACAAGGGCGTGGGGGTTTCCACGTCGCGAGCCACAGCTAACCAGTGCTTAATGAGCGGGTGAGAGGGGACATAGACTCGAAGCTGCTGACTTGCCACAGAAGGATGCCTCAATCTGGGCGGTAGCATAGCGGGTTGCTTTGGCAGAAAGCAAGCACTTCCCTCGAGGTAATGGGTACCCCTTCAGAATTGGTTGACCTGCCCCCTGCCTTAAAGGGTAGGGATTCCTAGTTTTGGGTTCTACGAGCGCACTTAGCTAGCCAGTGGCTAGTCCCTAATTCACCATGCCGGCAGTGAGGCATCTCTCCCCAAGCGTAGGCGCTCCGCGCTGCTGAAGCGAACGCCCGATTGGTTCAGGATGCGTTGCCATGCTTTGCCGTTACAGCACAGGGCAAAGCTGGAGCTGGGTCTGCAGATCCGGTAGATCTGGATCACGAGATTTTTTCTGAGGATCGCCCATGTCTGCCGTCCGGTTTCAGCCGTTGCGGGTGGCCTTCACCTGTGCGGATCCCAGCCAAGCGCAAATGCCTGTTGCCGAGTTGCTGGCGGCTCTGCCGGCCTCGCCGCTTCTAGCCTACACCGACCCAGAAGCAGCGGACTTGCGGGTAGAGATGCTGCCAGATGCCATCTACCACTTCTACCGACGGGAGGAAGAGGTGGCGCTGGCAGCCTTTCGGATCCCGGTAAAAAAGCCACAGGCTCTGCCCCGCAAGCTGGTGCGGCTGCTGGAACATGTGGCCGCCTTCGACAACCTCCTCAACCTGCAACCTGCCAGCGATGCTCTGAGCAGTGTTCTGGAAGTAGAGTTTCTGCAACTGGAAACGCCGGCCAGTGGCTCTAGCCCTGCTGAAGTTAGCCCTTTGCCGCGGGATCCCCAAGGCCAGGTGCAAATTCAAGCAGGCCGCAACCTCGCCATCGCCCTGCGCAACAGGGCCCTTACGCCGGTGCACGTCTATGTAACAGTCTTTGACGAACGGCAGTGCAGCGTCGGTTTAGTCTATCCCTACCAGCCGGACTCTCCTGCCCGCCTGCGCCCCAGCGAAAGCGTATTAGTTGGCTCTGGCCCTCGCTATCTGCTCCAGATGCAACTGCCCGAAGACACAGAAACGGCGGTGGATCGCTTCAAAATCTGGGTCACCAGTACCGGCATGCAGCCGGGCATTATGGCAATGCCCCCTCTAGGACAAAGGCTGGAGCCCCCCTCTGACGATCCCTATGGCTCCGGATCCCGTCTGGATAGAGAAGTCAGGCTGGCCATTCTGGGCAAAGCAGGCAGCACTCCCATGCCGGCTTTTGCCGAGGATCCCTGGTGGTGTATGGAGCAAGCCGTCAAGATTGTGGCCTGAGCCGATGCTCTTGGGGACTTTTTCAGACTTTCAGAGATGGCTTTTCAGGATCCCATCAAAGGTAGACTCAACCTCATCGACGCCAATCACTGACAGGTGATAGAGGGAAGATAGACTACTTCTTGTATCTTGACTAACATCAGTTAAAACTATGAAAGCTTGGCTTCCCTGAAGACCGAGTTCATGAGCGATTCCGGAGTATTTTTGTATTTTATCTTGGTACCCACCTGTCTTCGATTCCACCCAGTAGAATTTATCATTGATATGGAAGAAAAGATCCATCTCAAAATCGGCTCCATCCGATAAAGTAACTTGGGCATTCGCGACGTAAGAGAAACTGATCTTTTTGGTGTGAGCCTCAACAAGGCGGATCAGCGTGCCCCTAACATATCTTTCCAGCCAGTTCCCTGCCAGAAAATTCAGCGCCTGACGCGACCTACTGGGTCTCGCTACCAAAAGGCATCTGGGCGCCTTAGAGTATCTGTACTCTTCCAAAAATGCGATGTCGTGTAACTCCTTAGCAACTTGGCAAGTTGAACTGACTACTTGTGGAGGTTCGTCTCTAAGGTTTAGGTAGAAAGAACTGCCGCTCTTCATGTTTGATTTAACCATTCCATAAAATCTCTTGATAAAAGAGTATCGGCTGCCCATAAAGGCGGCTATTTGATCTAGCTTTTCCTCTTTTTCTTCCGCAGCTATGCTTTTTATCTTTATGTTTTTTGAGTTTAAGAACGACTCTATCTTTGATATATCAACGATAGCTGTCCCATCCTTGTCTCTTAGTACTTCGTCTGGTGTCTCAGGATCTGGTGCTTTACCAATGACCTGAGTAACCTGCTCATTCTGGGAGTCCTGATTTGCAGTTGGGCATATCTCGGATCCATGAGAACTTTGAATAGTAACCCGTAGTTGCCGATAAATATCTTTGGCCTCTTCCACTAGATTTTCCAGAATGGCTAGCTGATTGTTCAGTTGCTGGCCATGTTCGGCCAACTTTACAGATATAGCTTGTAGAAAGTCTCTGCCCCAGTCCTGTAGCAAGCTTTGCTGGCTGTCAGCAAGGCGAAATTTAAACTCTTCAAGGGTAGCTTGGACGGCCTGTAACTTTTCCTGTAACTTTTGAGAAATCTTGTCTACCAATCCTTCGCTCAACTTGATGAGTGCTTTGTCCGGGTTGTTGAGTTCTTGGCTGCGTTGGCTTAGCTGCGAAGATATATCTCTGATAATCTCTCGTTTCCAGATTTCCAGTTTAGGACTGGCCCCATACTGGCGAGCAACGTAAATGCCTACCGAGAAACCAACAGCTGCCCCAATCAATAAAACCAAAACTAAGTCCATCAGATACTCCTGTCCTCTGCTGCTGTTACTTTTCTTTCCAGTTAACTGGATTACCTGCTTGCCTCAACATTCTAGGAGGAGATAGGTGAATTTTCAAGCAGATGGGGACCTGCCTCTGACCGAAGCTGGGCGCCGACAAGGGATCCCAGCCAGCCTTGCTGAAGGGCTTCTTGAGCAGGAGTCAGTTCAGGCAACACCTCCAACGTGTAGACATCGGGCCGAGGGGGATCCAACGGGATCCAGAAATGTTTCAACTGATCGGCTTGAAAAACGCTCAAACAAATGATCTGGTGGGGCTGATAGGCCGTCAAGCGTTCTGGCAAGTTGGCAGCGCTTACCCGGAAGCCATCCAAGGCCACCAACTCATCGCCAGCCCAGATGCCGGCTTTTTGAGCGGGGGATCCCATCTCGACGGCGCTGATGCGATTGCCTTCGCCGTTGAAGTTGAGGCCCAGGTAGGGGGGAGGGTTGGGTCGGCTGAAGTGAACCTTGAGGGTGAGGCCAAAGGGGTGGAGGTAGGCGTTGTAGTCTAGCTCTTCCGTGCCGTCCACATAGGCGGCGAAAAAGGGGCTGAGATCGGCGCCGGCTGCCCGCTCAAACGCCTCTTGCAAGTCTTGGTTGCTGTAGCCTTTCTCTGTCCGACCAAAGCGCTGCCACAGATCCCGCAGGGCCGTGTCCAGGGATCCCTGCCCCCCTGAGAGGTGGCGAATGTGCAGATCTAGCAGCCAGCAGACCAAAGCGCCCTTTAGGTAATAGGAAACCTGGCTGTTGAGGCTATTTTCGTGGGGACGGTAGAGCTTGATCCAGGCGTCGAAACTGGATTCTCGCAGCGATTGTACGGCTCGACCTGGAGTGCGCTGCAGCCGGCCAATTTGCTCGGCCAGGATCTTTAAAAAATCTTCGGCGCTGAGGATCCCTGCCCGCAGCAAGATGACATTTTCGTAGTAGCTGGTTGCCCCCTCGCAAAACCACAGACAGTCCACGTAGTTTTCTTGGTTGTAGTTAATTTTCTCCAAAGCCAGAGGGCGCAGCCGCTTGACGTTCCAAGCATGGAAAAGCTCATGGGCCAGCAGCGCCAAAAAGCGGCGGTAGGAGTGGGGCTGATGCAGCTCCAGTCCAGAATAATTGAGGGTGGCACTGTACTTGTGCTCCAGGCCGCCAAATCCCCCGGCTGACAAATGCACAATAAACCAGTAGCGGTCGTAGGGCAGCTCGCCAAAAAACGCCGCCGTGGCCCGGACAATTTTCTCGGCATCGGCCACCGCTTGCTCCAAATTTAGGGTGCCCGCTCCCCAGACCACGAAGTAGTGAGGGATCCCTTCCACCGCAAACGACCGCAACTGGTGCAGGCCCACCTCCACCGGGCTATCCACCAGCTCGTCGTAGTCTGCCGCCACAAAAGACTGGCCGGAAGCAGCATCCTCAGAAGAAGACCTCAAAGGTCGCAAACTGGTGGCGACGTGCCAGTCGGGTTTGGGAGGGATTATCGTCAAGGTGTAGGGCTCCCGCTCGCGACCGGGCACGTAGAGAAAGAGCGCCGCCCCGTTGAAGTAGGCGTGGGTGAGATCCAAATGGTTGGTGCGCACCGTCAGCTCGTAGGCGTAGACCCGATAGCGGATCGCGACAGCCGAACAGCGGGGCGGCTCGATCTCCCAAGTGTGCTTATCTACCTTCCGCCAGGCCAAAGGGATCCCTTGCTCCGTTGCTGCCTGAAACTCTTGCACATGGCGGGCATATTCCCGCACCAGGTAGGATCCCGGCGTCCACACCGGCAGCCGCAGTTGCAGAGGTACTTCTGGATCCACCTCTTGGATCTGTAGTTCCACCTCCAAAAGGTGATTGGCCGGCTCCGGCATCCGCACCGTGAAATGCTGACGGCTTAGCTGAGAAGGGGCGGCAACCCCACCCTGCGCGATCCCCATATAACTTTCCTCGCACCTCCCGCCTGCACCGTCCCAAAACAGTGCGCTAGAGGCATATCTTGGACAGGAGACAAGACTTCAAAGATGTAGCTCCTGCTACAAAGATATCCAAGCAGAGTCTTTTAGCTTAGGATAATCTTGCCGCCGAGGTCATTTTTGAGTCAAGGGTGGCTTGGGTCAATAGCGGGCAGCTCAACCCCGGCACTCCTGGCTGATCTTGTTGGGTTGATTCTAAGGGATAAACTGACCTTAAAAGGTTGAAGAATATGGCAGTGGCCATTGCAGAAAAATCTCTGGTTGCAGCCTTCAAACAGTTGGGAGGGCCTCACCATCCTCCGGTTATCGAAACGTTTGAGCGCGGTAAGACCATCTTCTTTCCTGGGGATCCGGCGGAGCGGGTTTACTTTTTGGTGAAAGGAGCTGTCAAGCTCTCGCGGGTCTACGAAATGGGGGAAGAAATTACCGTCGCTCTCCTGCGGGAAAACAGCATCTTTGGGGTGCTCTCCTTCATCACGGGGCAGCGCTCCGACCGCTTCTATCACGCGGTGGCCTTTACCCGCGTCCAGCTGCTCTCTCTGCCCATCGAACAGGTGGAAAAATCCTTGCGGGAGAACGCTGAGCTCTCCATGTTGCTCCTCAGGAGCCTGTCTTCCCGCATCTTGCAGACGGAGATGATGATCGAGACGCTGGCCCACCGCGACATGGGATCCCGTCTGGTCAGCTTTCTACTGATCCTCTGCCGCGACTTCGGGGTGCCCGGCCCCAATGGAGTCACCATCGATCTCAAGCTATCCCACCAGGCCATTGCGGAAGCGATCGGCTCCACTCGCGTCACCATCACTCGTCTGTTGGGGGAGCTGCGCAAGAAGAACTACATTTCCATCCACAAGAAAAAGATCACCGTCCACGACCCAATGCAGCTTGGCCATCGCTTTGCCTAGGGGGAGAAGCTGCCCCTAGGGCCGTTTCCAGGAATTTACCAGTCGGGACAATCCCTCCCTCTGGGAGAGGAGTAGCCGTGCCACCAGGGCAGGGCAGCGACGAGGGAACCTCCCCTCAACCACCAGGGGCTGAGAGCGATCCTTGGGGGGAGGCTTGCTGCTGGGCCAGAGCAGCCAAGATCTTTTCCCCCATTTCCCGACAGCCGACGAGGGTCATCCCCTCAGAGTAGATGTCGGCAGTGCGGTAGCCCTGGGCCAAAACCGCCTCGACGGCCTGTTCGATGCGGTCGGCAGCCTGGGGCTGATCCAAGGAGTAGCGCAGCAGCATTGCCCCGGAGAGCACCTGGGCAATGGGGTTGGCCTTGTCTTGTCCGGCAATATCCGGGGCTGACCCGTGTACGGGTTCGTACACCCCAGGGCCAGAGGATCCCAAAGAGGCAGAGGGCAACATGCCGATGGACCCGGTCAGCATCGCCGCCTCGTCGGAGAGGATATCCCCGAAGAGGTTCTCCGTGAGAATGACGTCAAACTGCTTGGGCCAGCGCACCAACTGCATGGCAGCATTATCGACGTACAGGTGGGACAGCTCCACGTCGGGGTACTCAGCCGCAATGGCGGTAACCCGCTCCCGCCACAGTTGTGACACTTCCAGGACATTGGCTTTATCCACCGAGCAGAGCTTGCGCCGGCGTTTGCGGGCCAGTTCAAAAGCCACACGGGCAATGCGATCCACCTCCGCCTCGCTGTAGGCCATGGTGTTCACACCCCGCCGGGATCCCTTGGCATCTGTGAAGATCCCTTTGGGTTGGCCGAAGTAGATGCCGCCGGTGAGCTCCCGCACCACCACCAGGTCGATCCCGGCAACCACCTCCGGCTTGAGGGAAGAGGCCTGCACCAGTTGCGGAAAGATCTTCACCGGGCGCAAGTTGGCAAACAGCCCCAGGCCCGCCCGCAAGCCCAACAAAGCCCGCTCAGGGCGCTTCTCCCGCGGCAGGGTGTCGTACTTAAAGTCGCCAACTGCCGCCAAGTAAACAGCATCGCTCTCCTGGGCCATTTTCAAGGTCTCTGGCGGCAAGGGATCCCCCGTGGCTTCGTAGGCGGCCCCGCCAATCAAGCCCTCCTGCCACTGGAGGGAAAACCCCACCTGAGCGGCAACCGCATCCAAAACCGCCCGCCCCACCTGCATGATTTCAGGACCGATCCCATCTCCGGCCAGGGCTGTAATCCGATAGGTTCGGACAGCAGAGGAAGGAACGCTCATGGGCGGTCACAGCAAAAGAATGCGTAGCGATATTACCATCCCTTGGCCCCCAGGTTTGCCGAAAAGTCCCCCACGTCCAAAAAAAGTGCAGCCCGGCCACCGGCCTGCTGCACTCAGAGTTATCAAGCCGATATTCTGCCCTCTAGAACAGGCCCAGGGTGACCCACTTATCCAGAGGCAAGGTGGCGCCAATGCCCAAATAGAGGGTGACCAAGGTGCCGATCAAAAACACCGTCGTCGCCACGGGGCGGCGCAGCGGATTCTGAAACTTGTTGACGTTTTCGATGAAAGGCACAAACAGAAGGCCGACCGGAATGGCCGACATCAGGGCAATGCCCAAGAGCTTGTTGGGAGCAATGCGCAAAATGTGAAACGCGGGGTAGAGATACCACTCCGGCAGAATTTCCAGCGGCGTGGCAAAGGGATCCGCCGGCTCGCCGACACCCGCCGGATCCATGACCGCCAGGCCGACAATCACCCCAATAGTGCCCAGGATCACCACCGGGAACATAAAGAGCAAATCGTTGGGCCAAGCGGGCTCCCCGTAGGTCATGTGGCCCATGTTCTTCTTCAGCTTGGCCAAAACTTTGGGATTGTCTAGGTCAACTTTGCGGGTAATCGCCTCGGTTGCTATCACTTGCTTTGAGACCGGCATAGCCATTCTCCTTGTCTAGGGCAAAAGTTCTGAAAAGATGCATCCAGGGTGCCCGGCTCACAAGAACCGGTTTGGGATCACAAAGGCCCGGAGATGCCCTGGCGGCGGATCATCAGAAAGTGCATCGTCATGAAGACCGCCGTCAGCCAAGGCAACACAAAGGTGTGCAGGCTGTAGAAACGGGTGAGGGTGGCTTGGCCAACTGCCTCGCCGCCGCGGATAAGCTGGACCAGGGCATCCCCCACCACCGGAATGGCACTGGGCACCCCGGAGACGATCTTGACTGCCCAATAGCCCACCTGATCCCAAGGCAGGGAGTAACCGGTAACCCCAAAGGAAACCGTCAGTACCGCCAAGATCACGCCGGTTACCCAGGTCAGCTCGCGCGGCTTCTTGAACCCCCCCGTCAGGTAAACCCGGAAGGTGTGTAGAATCATCATCAACACCATCATGGAAGCACTCCAGCGGTGGATGGAGCGCAGCAGCCAGCCGAAGTTGACCTGGGTCATGATGTAGTTGACCGATTCAAAAGCCTCGGCCACCGTTGGACGGTAGTAAAAAGTCATGGCAAAGCCGGTGGCAAACTGAATGAGGAAGCACACCAGCGTGATGCCGCCGAGGCAGTAGAAGATGTTAACGTGGGGCGGAATGAATTTTCCGGTTGCGTCATCGACGAAAGGCGTGATCTCCAGCCGCTCGTCTAGCCAGTCGTAAACTTTGCTCATGATGCCTGCAATTTTTAGAGTTGGATATCCAGGGCGGGGCGGGCCCACTCCCTATAGCACTGTAACACAATTCGTTAACACGATCGTTAACACGATCATGAAGTCGGGCTCAGCTTTGAGACAGGGATCCCTACACCAACAGCCCAAACGCCTGCTGATGTCTCATCTTGTTCACGTTTCTTAGTATTTCTTAGCTTCTTCTTCAGTTTGGGATCCGATGATTGCGCAGAAGCCGAGATCTGGGGAAAGCAGTTGCAGAGGGTTGGGGATCGGATGGGGGTTACGCCAGGCTGTCCGAGTTTTGTTGCTAGGGTGCCTGCTCTGGGCGAGTTTGGGCATTGGCGCCTGTCAGGTGCAGGCCAGCCGCTGGGGGGAAGAGCAGCAACTGCTGGCGCAGGCGTGGGCCTATGTGGATCGGGCCTACGTGGATCCGGGTTTCAACGGACAGAACTGGTGGCAGGTGCGCCAGCGCTTTCTCTCTCGGCCCCTGAAGGATCGGCAAGAGACCTACCGGGCCATCGAGGAGATGCTGGCAACTCTGGGGGATCCCTACACCCGCTTTTTGGACAGGGAGCACTACCTCAGCCTGCAGACTTCCACTGCTGGCGAGTTGAGCGGCGTCGGCCTCCAGATTGCCATCGACGGGCAGGGGGCAGTACGGGTCATCGCCCCAATGGAGGGGACTCCTGCCGAGCGGGCCGGGATCCAACCTCAAGATGAGATCCTGGCGGTGGATCAGGTGCCAGTGGCAGGGCTGAGCTTGGATGAGGTGGCAGAACGCATGCGCGGCCCCAGCGGCACAACCGTTAGCCTACGGCTAAGGCGGCAGGAGCGCATCTGGGAGGTGGAGCTGGTGCGGCAGTCCATCCTGATCAACCCGGTGCGCACCGGTTTTTTCAAGCTGCCCCAGGGGGAGGTAGCCTACATCCGCCTCAGCCAGTTTAACGGCAATGCCGCCGCTCAAGTGCGTCAGGCCATCCAGGCCGCAGAAGCGCGAGGAGTGCGGGGCTACATCCTCGATCTGCGCAACAACCCCGGAGGGTTACTGCAGGCGGCCATTGAGATTGCTCGCTTTTGGATCCCCAAAGGCGACATCGTGCGAGTGACGGATCGCTACGGCATTCAGGACGGCATTCCCGCCACCGGCGAAGTCCTCACGGCAGCCCCCTTGGTCGTCTTAGTGAACCAGGGCAGTGCCAGCGCCAGCGAAGTCTTGGCGGGGGCGTTGCAGGACAGCGGACGGGCGCAACTGGTGGGAACGCGCACCTTCGGCAAGGGGCTGATCCAATCCCTGCTGGAGCTGGCGGACGGCTCGGGGCTGGCCGTGACCACTGCCAAATACCTCACCCCCAACGGCCACGACATTCATCGCCAAGGGATCCAGCCCGATGTGGAGGTGGCCGCGGGCCCTGTTCCCCTGACGGCAGAAAGCCTGGGCGGCCCTGAGGATGGGCAGTTGCAGCGGGCTTTGGAAGTGTTGGGGGCGACTTTGTCGGTGGCCCAGGGGATCCCAGCGGCAGCTAACACCTGAGGGGGAGAAGGGGAGTGCCTGTTTGTCTGCGATTCGTTTTAGGATCGGGTTTAGCCGTCCACTTGGCCCTGCTCTCGATCCCTCTGGCATGAATGCCCTGCAAAAATTTCACCACTTCTTCAACTGCTGCATTGGCGCCTGGCACACCGAGCGCACCTACCACTATTTGGATCGAGGGGAGGTGGAGCGTTCGCGCACCGACTTCACCATTCGCACCCTCACCCCTGAGCTCAAGGAGAAGGTACTGGCCGACAACAACTACCCCAACCACGGTGTGGACGGGTTTTTGGGCTTCCACCTGGCGTTTGAGACGGTTTCCGAAAAAGGGGAGGAGGCTGGGCAAGAGCTAAACATGCTCTTCGTGCCCCGGCGAGAAGGGCCCCGTGGGCTGGAGGGCGACTACTTGCGGGATCGGGCCTATGAGGAAGACCGCCCCATAGTGGCCAGCTTCCGCTTCGATCCCGGATCCCTGCAACTGGTGATGACCACCACCTACACCCGCGTCGTTGCTGTGGATACCATCACCTTGCTTAACCCACGCCTGCGCCTGCGCCAGATCCTCACCTACCAACGACCCCCTCACGGTCAGCCCTTGGAGGAGCTGCTGCTGGTGGGGTTTGGGGTAGAACAAAAGCTTACCTAGGGGGGTTTATCGGTGGATCCGGAGTTGATCCCTCCCGAAGACTTGCGCCTGCCCCAGCATCTGGCCCGGATTGAGGCCAGCTTTGAGCGGGGACAATACCGTCGGGTTCTGGAACAGGTGAAACAGGCCCAAAGCCGCTACCCGCAAGCGGGCAAGCTGCGGCTCTGGCAGGCCCTGGCCGAGGAGGCCCTTGGAGAGACCCAGGAGGCGATCCGCTTGGCGCAAACCTTGCTGGGCAACCCGGATCCGGAAGTGGCTCAACAGGCCCGCTACGTGTTGGGCATCTGGCAGGCTCCGCGTCTGCGGCGACCAGCAGAGTGGTTGCTCGAAATCCCAGATCTCAGCCATCTGGAAGAGGCCGAGCCAGGGGAACGCCGTCTGGTCTATGAGCGCCCCCGCCGCCCAGCTTCCCTGCCAAAAGTCGCCGATCCCATCCGCCGCGAGGCTGCTCCCCCCTTGAATACCCAACGGCTGACGTGGGTGTTGATCGGGATCCTTTTCGCCCTGCTAGCGGTGATGGCCTGGCTGCCCTAGCCCAGCCCTGGGTCGGCGCAGAGACAGGCTGCCTGACCCAAAAGCAGCAACAGCCGCCCTCGTCGCCCCCGAGTTGAAGAGAGATACTGGGAATAGGGATGGCTGTAACCCTTGGCTGCAGATGCTGGGCGAGCGTCCCAGTTGGATCCCGGGCAACAGTAGGTAACCAGCGGAGGTTGAGAGTGGCTACACAGACATTGGTCATCGATGCAGTAGAGCAGTTGGGCTTGCGGGTCACTCTGGGAGATATTGCCTCCAGCACAGGCCTGGCCCTAGAGGAGGCCAAACAGGAGTTGCTGAAGTTAGCCCAAAAGGCGGGGGGGCATCTCCAGGTTTCGCGGCAGGGGGAGATTGCCTACGTTTTCCCGCCCGACTTTCGCGACATTCTCAAGCGCAGGGAGCAGCAGGATCGGCTGGCAGCCTTGCGACGCAAGCTGTGGGGCGGCTTTCTCTACGGGCTGCGCATCTCCTTCGGCATCCTGTTGGTGGTGTCGATTATCCTCATCACCCTGGCGTTGATAGCTCTGCAGATGGCCAGCAGTCGTGAAGAGGGCAGCGGCAGTCGCAGTCGCTCGCGCGAGGTGGGGTTCTTCTACTTCCCCAACCTTTGGGTGGGCAACCCCTTCTGGAGTCCCTACCCCTACTACGGGGGCTATTCCGGTCGGGCGCAGCCCCGCCGGGAAAAATCGGAGATGAACTTTTTGGAGGCGGTGTACAGCTTCCTGTTTGGGGACGGGGATCCCAACGCCAACCTGGAAGAGGAGCGCTATGCCTTGATCGGCCAAGTGATCCGCGCCAACGGGGGGGTGATCGCCGCCGAGCAGGTGCTGCCCTACCTGGATGTGGAGCCGGGATCCCCGGCCCTAGAATACGAAGACTATATGCTGCCCATTCTGCTCAAGTTCGACGGCCAGCCGGAGGTAAGCGAGGACGGCGATATCGTCTATCGCTTCCCAGAGCTACAGGTGGCCGCCTCAGAGCGCCGCTCCAAGAAGATCCCGGAGGTGTTGCAAGAAAAACCCTGGGTGTTTAGCCGCGCCACCCCTGAGCAACTGACCCTAGCTGCTGGCTTGGGTGTGCTCAATTTCCTCTTGGCGGCCATTCTCTACGGGGCGCGGGAGGAGGTGGCAGCCGCCGCTGGCAGCAACGCCTTTTTGGCGTTTATCTACCCGCTGATTGGATTCCTCTTTCTCTACGGCACGCTGTTTTTGGCAGTGCCTGCAGTGCGGTGGCTGACGTTGCAGTTCCGCAACCAGGGGGTGGAGCGCCGCAATCGCATCCGGCGGTTCTGGCAAGAGCGGCTGAAGCGTCCCTCCGAGGCGCTGCTGCGCAAGCTCGACTTTGCCCGCCGCTTCCGCCGCCAAGAAGTGGTGCGGGAGTCGGACACCATCTACTCTACGGAGCGGGATCTGATCGAGCAGCGGGACTACCGGCTGGACGAGCCGGCCTTTCGCCAGCTTTTGCAGCAGGAGCAACCCCTGGAAAGCAAGTCGGAAGAGGTGCCCCGGCCTCGTCTCTAGCGAGGGGTTGAGGCCTGCCCAAGGGTCTTATCGAGCCATGGCCAATGCCAGTAGCGCGCAAGGCAAGCAACAGGATGGGAGGCAGGGGGGCCTGGTCCGCCTGGGGATCGACGTGGGAGGCACCTTCACGGATCTGGTGCTCCTCCAGGAAGGCCAGATCCGGACAGCCAAGGTGCTCTCCACCCCCAGCCCAGAAGCGGGGGTCTTTGCCGCCCTGGACAAGCTGGGCCCAGTTGAGGTGGACGTGTTCTGCCACGGCATGACGGTGGCCACCAACGCCCTCTTGGAGCGCAAGGGATCCCCCACCCTGTTTCTGACCACGGCGGGCTTCCGGGATGTGCTGGCCATTGGTCGCCAAAACCGCCCTTCCCTTTACGACCTCACCCAGCCCAAGCCAGAGCCGGTGGTGCCCCGCCACCACTGCCTGGAGGTGAAGGAGCGCTGCAGCGCCGGCGGCGTGGTCGAGCCGCTGACGGAAGAGGAAATCCAGCGCGTCCTCCGGGAAGTGGGCGAGCGGGTAGAGCGGGATGGGATCCGTGCCGTGGGGGTGGGATTCTTGTTTTCTTTCCTCTACCCGGAGCACGAGCAGCGCCTGGGGGCGGCCCTGAGAGAGGCTTTCCCCGACTTGCATGTTTCCCTCTCCTGCGAAGTGGCGCCGGAGTTTCGGGAATACGAGCGCTTTAGCACCACGGCCATTGATGCCTACCTCAGCCCGGTGCTGGCGGGCTACCTGCACCGCTTGGCGCAGGGCTGCCGGCAGCGAGGGATCCCCGAACCCCTGATCATGCAATCCTCCGGCGGCGTCACTTCCATTGCCCAGGCAGCGGCTCATGCCTCGGTGGCGCTGCTTTCGGGGCCAGCGGGCGGCGTTTACGGGGCGGCCTACCTGGGCTGGCTGAGCGGCTATTCCCATCTGCTCAGCTTCGATATGGGGGGAACCAGTACCGATGTGGCCCTCATTCAAGACGGCCTCCCTCAGGTTACCCCGTCAGCGGTGGTGTGCGGCCTGCCGGTGCAACAGCCCCAGATCGACATCCATACCGTCAGCGCCGGGGGCGGATCCCTGGCCTCGCTGTTGCCGGGCGGGGGGCTGCAGGTGGGGCCGGAGAGTGCCGGCTCCAACCCTGGGCCGGCCTGCTATGGGCGGGGAGGAACGGCTCCCACGGTAACCGACGCCAACCTCTGGCTGGGCTACTTGCCGGATGGGGGCTGGCTGGGGGACGCTGTTTGCCTACGGCGGGACTTGGCCGGCCAGGCCATCGGAACGCTGGCGGAGCCCTTGGGTTTGACTTTGGAGGAGACGGCTGTTGGCATTCGCACCCTGGCCAATGTGGCCATGGCGCGGGCTTTGCGGGTCATCAGCGTGGAGCGGGGCTTGGATCCTGCCGATTTTGCCCTGTTGGCCTTTGGCGGAGCCGGGCCCATGCACGCCTGTGCCCTGGCGGAAGAGCTGGGGATCCGCCGCGTCCTCGTCCCAGCCTTTGCCGGTGTCCTCTCGGCTCTGGGTATGGCTTTGGCCGATCTGCGGCGGGACTACCGGCGGGCCATCCTGCAGCCGCTGCAACAGTTGGAGGGGGAAGGGGGAGGATCCCTTTTGGCCCAGTGGGCGGCGCCCCTCATCCGCCAGGCGCAAGCCGACCTGCAGGAGCCGGGGCTCTCCTTCAGCCTCGACCTGCGCTACCGCGGCCAGTCTTTTGAGCTGGAGATCCCGGCCCAGTTGTCGGATCCGGTTTCTCTCTTGGAGCAGCGGTTTCACCAGGCCCACCGCCAGCGCTACGGCTGGCAGGATCCCGACCAAGAGGTGGAGGTGATCCAGCTGCGTCTGCGGGCGGTACAAGCTTTGCCCCCTGTGCCTTTAAAGGCGCCGCCCCCCCTGCCAGGGGATCCCTTCAAGGGGGAGCGCCAGGCCTGGACGGGCGGCCGGATGCGACCGGTCCCAGTCTACGATCGGCGGCGCATGGGGGTGGGGTTTCAACTGGGCGGGCCAGCGATTGTGGAGATGCCGGAGGCTACCGTGGTGATCGAAGCCGGTTGGACGGGCAATATCGACGCCGTGGGAACCCTGATCCTGAGCTGCGGGTGATTCCGTTGCCAGGTGCGGCCCTCGGGAACCCTTCCTCAGCTTGGTTGCCAGCAGTTTTGCAAGGTTTTGAGGTTTTCTCTAAATTGGCAGGGCCCAGGTTATTGCGGCAGGGCGGACGATGGGACTCGAACCCACGAATGGAGGAACCACAATCCTCTGCCTTAACCGCTTGGCTACGCCCGCCAGGATCCTGGGGATCTAGCTTAGCATGGGACAAACAGAACAGAACCGCAAAGATTGAAGCGCCCCAACATGCTGCCCAGAACCGAACTACTGAAAGGAGCGGAGTATCGAGAAACCTTGGCGCGCATTCTGGATCTGGGGGAGCAAGCCCTCAAAACCTGGCAAGTGGTCTGGAGTGACTTTCTCTCCCCGGCAGAAGTAGCCGAGGTACAAAGCCGGTTGCACAACTTGGCCGAACTGCAGGTGATGGCCTGGGGAGGCTATGCCCAGGCAGAGCGGCAACGCCTAGCCCTGGCCCGCCCTGAGGTCAGCCTGGAGGTGGAAGGCGCAGAAGGGATCCCCTTGGCCGCCGTTCAAATCCAAGGAAACTTTCTTTTCGACCCGGCCACCCACCGCGACTTTTTGGGAGCCCTTTTGGCGACGGGAATTGCCCGCGAGAAGGTGGGAGACATCCTCGTGGTGGGCGAATTCGGGGCCCAGGCCATCGTTGTGCCGGAGCTGGTGGACTATCTCAGCCTCAACCTAACCCAGGTGCGCAGCGTGCCCGTCAAGGTCAGCCGGATCCCTCTCAGCCAGTTGAAGGTTCAACCGCCGCGGGTGAAGTCCATCACCAGCGTGGAAGCCTCTTTGCGCCTGGATGCAGTGGCCTCGGCAGGATTTGGCCTGTCTCGCAGCAAGATGGTGGAAGAGATCCAGCGGGGAGAGGTGCGGGTTAATTGGAAGCCGATTACCCAAGCCAGCTACACCGTCGGCCCCCAGGATTGGATTGCCATTCGCGGTCGCGGTCGGCTGCAAATTGAAGAGGTGGCCGAGACGAAAAAGGGCCGCTTTCGCATCCAGATGAAGCGGTATCTCTAGGTTTTTGGAGATCGGCTGCCCGCCTGAGCCGGGGCAAGATCGCGGCTCCTGGCAAATGTTAGGAAAAAGGGAAGAAGGCCCAAGGATAGAGCAAATACTCCAGGTAAAACAACTTCCAGATCAGTTGATAATAGGTGACAATCGCGTCGCGGCAACCCAGATCCAGGCGAACACCATAGCCCAAAAGGATCCCCAACCCCAGCCCATGTCCTAACAGCATCCAGGCGCCCCGGCCCATGAGGAGAAAATAGCTTCCCAAAGCGATAAAGGCTAGGTAACAAGCGGCCAAAATGCCGATGCAAAACTTTGAGATCCGCTCCTGGCCAAAGCGCAACGAAAAGGTGGCAATGGCAAACCGGCGATCCCCCTCCATGTCGGGAATATCCTTGAAAAGGGCGATCACCAGCCCAAAAATAGACATAAACCCTGTCAGAAAAACAATGGGAGCAGAAAGCTCGACTCCCCCCTGCATCAACTGCTGAAAATGGCTGTACAGGCCCAGATTGACGATCAACCCCCGCACACAATAGATACAAGCCGAGGCCGCCAGCGGAAACCGCTTCAACCGCAGGGGGGGCAGGGAGTAGGCCGTGCCGATCCCGTTGCTCAACAGCACCGTCAACAACAGGTACGGGATCCCTGTCAGGGCCAATAGGATGGATGCCACCCCGCAGGCGGCGACGATCCCCACCCCCTGTCGCCAACTCAGGGAGCCGGCGGCCAAGGGCAGATGGGGTTTGTTGATGCGGTCGATCTCGATATCCGTGAGCTGGTTGAGGCCGACAATGTAGACATTGGCCGCCAGACAAGCCACCCAAGCCACGCCCAACTGGGGAAGGACAGCTAGCAGGGCCGTTGGTTCAGCGGCCACGAACCCGGCCAGCAAGTAGAGGCCCAGTAGACTGGCACTGGTGCCGTAGACGGTGTGGGGCCGAGCAAAACGCCAAAGAACCTGCCAATTTGGGGTCATTCTAGCCAGCAGCGATACAGCTCATGGCCCGAAGCCCTCTCGCGGAGAGTGGCTAGGGATGGGGAGAGTCTTTAAGGAGGGCAGCCAGGGCCGACCAGCGGGGATCCACCGGCGGCGGCGCAGCCGCTTCCACCACAATGCCCGGGCAATCGGGGCGACAGGGCAACTGGTGGGGCATCTCCAAATGCAGGTGTTGGTACATCCAGTCTTCGATATCCAGCTCGCCGTTGGGCGGCAGGCTCTCCAGCAGATCCTCTTCGTCCCGCAATTCCAACTCCAGGGGCGGGGGTTCAGGACTGGGCTCCCGAATCAGGATGATCTCCTCAACCTGCAGATGCAGCCGGTGGTTAAACTGCTGCAGGCAGCGGTGACAGGTGAGGGTGACGATGGTGCGGGCCTCGGCGCTCACCTCCAGGAAATGCCCCCGGTGGCTGGCCTGCAGGGATCCCTCCACAGGGGTCAAGCTCTCAAAACCTGGGAAAAACTGCCTAAAGTGAACCTCTTGGGTTTGACCAGGCATCTGCCGCAGGTCGGATAGACGAATTGGCCTCAGCATGACATCCCCCTTTATACGTCTTGGGTAGCAGGGATCCCGGAATCGCCCCTATCGGCAAGAGAGCCGCACAGCCAGCGCCTCCAGGTCAGGGTCGAGAAGAGGCCCGCCGGATCACCAGGCGACGGTCAGGCTCCTTGCCACGGCTGAAAGTTTCCAGATCGGCGTAGGCAGGGTCTTTCAGGAGCGTGTGGATCTGCCGCCGCTCGGCAGCAGAGAGATCGGGAAACTCGTATTCCCGACCACTGGTTCTCACCTTTTCCACCGCGACAGCAACCAAGGCTTTGAGCTCCTGCAAACGGCGCTGACGATAGCCATCCAGATCCAGGATATAGGGCTGCTGTTGGTCTTCTGGCTGGTTGAGGTTGAGAAGGGTGTTGGCCAAATACTGCAACGCATCCAAAACCACCGGGGAGCGCTCTTCCTCGGGGCCGGCTTCTTTGGACGGCGGCAAGGGCGATGCAGGCGCTTTTGAGAGCAACATTTGCTTCTGAGCCGGCGTTAGAGAATCGGCCTCGATTTCGATTATCTCCCCCACCACTCGCACCACCGCCGGGATTCCCATCGCCGCCAGCACCTGCTGCAACCACTGCCTGGCCCGTTCTCGATGTTCGGCAGGAGAAAGCTTGCCCTGGGAAGGCGCAGCGGTTCCCTCAGACTTCTGATGCGATTTTTTGGCGGCGGATCCCTTCACAGATCCCGTAGAGGACTCAGGGCGGCTCATCCTGGGCAGCTTCCAATTCTGAAGAGGTATCAAGCACTCGACCTAAGCCCGCCCCAAGCCAAGCAGCAAGGACTTGCTAGGGCTCAAAGGGCAGGGATTCGCGCCCTCCCCCGGCTGCCTTTGGCTTGGCTGGTCGGTCAACCTCCTTGGCTTCCCCTGTGCTCGCCTGGGCAGCGCGACGGCGCTCCTCTTCCACCAACTGCTGCAAGTTCTCAGGCAACGGCTCCCGCGAGAGCAAGAAGGTTTGCACGGTTTGGAAGATGTTGGAGACAAGAATATAGAGCAAGACCCCAGCCGGCAAGGGGAAGAACAGGAACATCGCCGAGAACAGCACAGGGGTGATGCGGGCCATCGAGCTCTGGCTGGGATCCTCCTGGCCGGCGTTGGTCAGGGATTGGTTCAGGTAAATGGAGACACCGAAAAGGACGATCATGCCGATGATGTCCCAGTGAATGGTGCCATCCGGATCAAAGGCGCCGACGCGGCCTAACTTGTCGATAAACAGAAAGCCCGTGTCAGAGGCCAAGCCCGGGATCGCAACCTCCACCGTCACTTCCCCCGGCTGCAGGGCCAGCAAGGTGCCATCCGGCTGGATCTGGGCCCGCTCTTCTCCTTTGGTGATCTTCCAGGTGGGCCGCAACAGGGTGGGATCCCCGCCCGCCTCTGCCACCAACTGCTCAAAGGGCTTGCCCCCCGGCCCCTGCAGCCTAAACTGCACCTGCTCCCCTACGGCAATCTTGGTGCCCTTGGGCGCCACCAGCACCACCGGCTTGTGTACCGAGTCGGTGACGAAGATGTTCTTGCTGGGGCTGACGTAGGGGGTGGGCACCACCTCTGCCGCCACCTCTGCTGGCAGGATCTGCAGGTTGACATCGTAGGTAACCGCCGCAAAGGGGGATCCCCGCAGCGTGGCAAACAGAGCAAACAGCACCGGCATTTGAATCAAGAGCGGCAGACAACCCCCCAGCGGGTTGACCCCCAGCTCGCTGTACAGTTTGGCCTGGGCCTCGCGCAGCTTTTGCGGGTCATCCCGGTACTTTTCCTGGATCTCTCGCATCCGCCGCTGCATCAGGGGGTTGATCACCTTCATGCGCCGCATGTTGCGGATGGATCCGACGTTGAGGGGGTAGAGGGCAAAGCGGATCACCAACGTCAGGAAGATGATGGCCAGTCCATAGCTGGGCACGATCCCGTAGAAAAAATCCAGGATCGGCAGCATGACGTTGTTGGAGAGAAATCCGACTCCGAAGTCCATGGGGGGTGCTGGCGAACGTCCGTAACCCATTGTAAGGGTTTCCGACCGGCTGACGAGGGCGTTTTCAGAGTTGAAGCGCTCCAATCAGCAAGAGAGACCTGGGCACTTGCCGGCCTCGCCAACCCTCCCCTTCTCCCAGGGGAGACTAGCCAAACGATTTCCCTGCCTTGCCGAGGGAGAGGGGCAGGGCGCGGCGGCATATCAGTGAAAAAGGAGGGGCTGCTTTGCCCCTCCCTCATCGTTCTGGTTAAACTTGGGGCTCTGGCAGCACCCCTTTTCTGGAAGCAAGAGGCGCTCTGGATGAGGATCCCTTTCCCCTGCCGACGGGACTACTTGACCTTGACCGTGGCGCCAGCTTCCTCTAGCTTCTTCTTGATCTCGTTGGCTTCCTCTTTGGGGATCCCTTCCTTGACCGGTTTGGGAGCAGCCTCCACAAGATCTTTGGCATCTTTCAGGCCCAAGCCGGTCAACTCGCGCACCACCTTGAGGACGGCGATCTTCTTATCCGCGGGGACAGCCTCGAGAATGACATCAAAGGCCGTCTGCTCTTCCACCGGTTCAGGCGCCGCTGCCGGCGCCGGCGCCGCTGCTGCTGCCACGGGAGCAGCCATGACCATGCCACCTGCCGGGGCAGCCGCACTGACGCCAAAGGCTTCTTCGATGGCTTTCACCAACTCGGAAGCTTCCAACAAGCTCAACGCTTTCAACTCTTCCAGGATCTTTTGAACACGCTCCGAAGCCATGGTCTTGTCTCCTCAGGGTAACGAAGTGGATAGGGTGGAATCGGGTCGATGAACCCAAGACAGGCCGAGCCCGTCAGGCCGCCTCCTTGTCGGCAATAGCCCGGATGGCCCTTGCCAGGGAGGCCGGGATTTCTTGGATACCGCGGGCCACCTGCGTAGGCACGGCATTGAGCCCAACCGCCAGTCGAGTGGCTACCGACTTGAGGCTGCCCGCCACCTGGGCCATGAGCACCTCCTTGGGCGGCAGCTCGGCGATGGCCTTGGCCTGATCCAAGGTCAGAGATAGCCCCTCGGCAGCGGCGCCGCAGAACTCGGTTTTCTTGGTTTGCTTGGCGAAATCTTGATACGCCTTCAGGGCTGCCGGAATATCGCCCCGGATCATGATAAAGGCCGTCGGCCCTGACAGGAAGGGAAGAATTCCTGCCCAAGCCTTTTGGTCGGCGACAGCCCGCCGCATCAAGGTATTTTTAACAACCATGCAGACAGCATCCGCCTTGCGCAGCTCCGCCCGCAGTTGGTTCATCTCGGAAACGGTCAGCCCCTTGTAGTCGATTACCAGCACCATTTGGCTGGCTTGCAACAGGGAGCGAACTTCATCGACCATCTCCGCTTTTTTCGCTAAAGGTTGCTTGCCCATACGCTCACCTCCTTTGTGGTCACTGGCTCACTGAGAGCCGAACAGGTGTTGCCGTCGGAAGGGGGTATCTGGAGCCGCCAAAGAGAATGCGCCTCAGCCATAGCCGAGACGCATTGAGGCAAGCGTAACCTAGCAGTCCACAACGGGATCCCTTAGCACTCCGCTCAAACCTCGGCAGGACATTAAGCCCCTTGGCCCCTGCTGTCTTCGGCTCGCTATTCGACTGTGGAAAGCTCTTCTCTGCCCAGATCCTCCGGAAAAATGGCCAATTCAAACGGCAAGCAACTGCCTTTGCCCCTTTGCAGCGCCGAAGCAGGCTTAAGCAACCAACTTCAGCTCTCGCAGAGCATTGATGTCAACCTCAATCGAGGGCCCCATTGTAGCACAAACATGTAGAGCTCGCCAATACTTGCCCTTGGCTCCAGGGGGACGGTTGCGATCAATGGACTCCTGCACGGCTTTCAGGTTTTCCAGCAGAGCTTCGACGGGAAACTTGCACTTGCCGAAGATCAAATGCACAATGCCGGTTTTGTCCGCCCGGTACTCCAGCTTGCCGGCTTTGAACTCCTTGATGGCTTGGGCCAAATCCATGGTGACCGTCCCGCCCTTGGGAGAGGGCATGAGGCCGCGCGGCCCCAATAGCCGCCCCAGCTTAGCAACCTGGGGCATCACATCGGGGGTGGCAATCAGCAGGTCGAAGTCGATCACGCCCTTGCCGATCTCCTCGATCAGGTCTTCAAAGCCCACCCGGTCGGCCCCTGCGTTCTGGGCTTCCGTAACCTTCTCGCCGCGGGCAATCACCGCCACGCGAATCTCCTGCCCGGTGCCGCGGGGCAAGACGACGGTGGTGCGCAACTGCTGGTCGGCGTACTTGGGATCGATCCCCAGGCGGATGTGAACCTCCGCCGCCTCGTCAAATTTGGCAGTGGCCGTCTCCTTCATCAGGGCCAGGGCTTCTGCGGGGGGATAGGCAATGGGCTTGACTTTCTCCCGCAAAGCTTGCATACGTTTGGACAGTTTTCGAGCCATAGTTTCTCCTCGGGGTGCTGGCGAGAACTTCTCTCCCCCATAATGGTCTGCCAAAACTTCCAGACAACAAAGACTAGAGATCCTTAAGTCGATCGACAATCAATCAACTATTGTCACCCCCATGCTGCGGGCGGTGCCGGCGATGATCTTCATGGCCGCCTCCACGTCACGGGCATTCAAATCGGGCAGCTTCTGCTCGGCAATCTGGCGCAGTTGCGCCCGCGTCAGGGATCCTACCTTGACTTTGTGGGGCTCACTGGATCCCGACTCAATGCCGAGGGCTTTTTTGATCAACACCGAAGCCGGCGGCGTCTTGAGGACGAAGGTGAAGCTGCGATCCTCGTAAATCGAGATCTCGACCGGCACCACCATCCCGGCTTGATCGGCCGTTTTGGCGTTATATTCCTTGCAGAAGGCCATGATGTTAACCCCGTGCTGGCCCAGAGCCGGGCCGATGGGGGGAGCGGGGGTGGCTTTGCCCGCTTGGATGGCCAGCTTGACCACTGCCACCAGTTTCTTAGCCATGAAACGCGGTTACACCTCTTTGCGCACTTGACCAAACTCTAATTCTACCGGAGTATCGCGCCCGAAAATCGAGATCAAAGCCTTGAGCTTGCCCCGCTCTGGGCTGACATCCACCACCTCGCCGTAAAATCCCTGGAAGGGGCCAGAGAGCACCTCGATGCGATCCCCAGGTGCCATGTCGATCTTGAGGGGCACTTCTTCCACCTCGACGCTGCTGAAGATGCGCTGGACTTCGCTGGGGCTAAGGGGCCGTGGCGTCACATGGCCGCGACCACGACCGTAGGCCCTTCTCTCTTCCGTGCCGACGAAGTTGATCACGTTGGGGGTGGTTTTCACCACCATCCAGGTGTCGTCGTTGAGATCCATGCGCACCAGCACATAGCCGGGAAAAATCTTTTCCTCTTGTTCCTGGCGCTTGCCGGATCGATCGAGCTTGAAGCCCGTCCGCTTCGGGATCACCACCTCGACAATCTGATCTGCCACATCCAGAGCCGCCGCCCGCTGCATCAGGGTGCTTTTGACTTTGTTTTCGCAGCCTGAAGCCACCTGCACGGCGTACCAGCGCAGGTTGCGGCGACCTTGACTTTCGCTTTCTTCCCCCTCCGCCGCCGTGCCCGCAGGCTCTAGGGGCTCGAGGCGGCCCCCCCGGCCTCTCCGCCGCTGCTCTGGCTCTGGGCTCATCACCTCACCTCCTCTCTGTATCTGTCTGTGTGCATGGGCCTCCTCTCCCCAAGTCCTTGGCAGGGGCCATCTGGGGAAAAACCTCACGAGAACAGTTGAGTGGCCAGCCAGCCGAACAGTTGATCGACCAGGTAGATGAACGAGGCGAAGGCCAACACAATCAGTAAAACTCCCACCGATTCGCTAATCAGTTGCTGGCGGCTCGGCCAAACAATTTTGGCCAACTCCGCACGGGTCTCTTGGAGAAAGCCTGGGATCCCTTTAGACTCAGTGGAACTGGAGTGGCCCCGGCTGGCGGGATCCAAACGCTGTTCCGTATCGGCTTTGCTAGAAGAGGTGCTTTTAACCACGGTGGTATCTCCTGATGGATCCCGAAAACGGTGCGCCACCTTTTAGCGCACGCAAGATCGGCTTAGCGATCTTAACAGATCTGTTGAGGGTGGGATCCCTCTCAAGGGTCGGGAGTGGACTCAGGCGTCAGCGCTCTGGGGGAGAGCACCAAAGGGCGGCGGGAGCGGTTGAATTGCTCTACCGCTGCGTCGATCCCGGCTTTGCTGTCCCAACGCGAGGCGGCATTTTGCCGGGAGAGAAACTCGGCGGCCCGCAGGAGGTCGTTCATGTCAATGCTGGTGCCGTCGAACAACTGGACGTTGCGGTCGCGGCGGATGGCCTCGTTGACATCTCCCCTTTGGGCCAGGGCAACTTCGGAGCTGGCCAGGATCCCCAGCAGAAGCAGACCCAGCGCTGCAGGGATCCCAAGCCGGCCAACAGGGGTGAAAGGGGAGCGGAGACGGTTTACAAACATCGATCCTGTTCCTCCACATCGGTGTGCTGCTCGGCCAGTCCCTCTGCCAGCAACTGTTGTTCTTCAGGCGTGAGGGGGCGTTTGGCCAACAGGTCTGGTCGCCTTCGCCAGGTGCGAACCAACTGCTGTTGCAGACGCCAACGGGCGATGGCTCGGTGGTCGCCTGAGAGAAGCACCGGCGGCACCTTGTGCCCTTGGAACTCCGGTGGACGGGTGTACTGAGGATACTCCAGTAGCCCCGTCTCGAAACTTTCGCTCCTCAGCGAATCTATCTTACCAACTGTGCCCGGCAAGAGCCGCACCACGCCGTTGATCAAGGCCAGCGCCGGGATCTCCCCCCCTGTCAGGACAAAATCGCCCAGCGACACCTCGCGGGTGGCCAGGTGTTGGCGGATCCGCTCGTCAAAGCCTTCGTACTGGCCACAGAGCAGGATGAGCTGCGCCTTTTGGGCAAGTTCTTGCAGCAGCGCCTGGTTCAGCGGTTGCCCCTGGGGCGTGAGCAAGATGATCTCGCAGGGATCCAGGCGGGGCAGGGAGGCGACGGCTGCAAAGAAAGGCTCTGGCTTGAGCACCATGCCCACCCCGCCCCCGTAGGGCTCATCATCGACCCGGCGGTGCTTGTCGGTGGCAAAGTCCCGCGGGTTGGTGCAGTGAACCTCGGCAATCCCCTGCTCTAGGGCCTTGCCCACCAGCCCGATGCGCAGCGGCGTTGCAAAAAACTCCGGGAAGAGGGTGATGACGTCGAACCGCACAAGACTTAGGAGGAGGCAGAGGGAGGTTCTGTGCGCAGCCGCTCTAGATCCAGGCGCAAAGACTCGATCTGGTGGATCAGTTCCATCAGCTCGGCCATCTCTTCTTTGGAGATAGGGGCAGAGCCGGCAGGGGAAGCCGTGGTCGGGGGGGTACTCTCAGCAGGAGCGGGCCTCTCGCTGTCTGGAACTGTGGCGGGGGCGTTGGCGGCTGGATCCCTGAGACTTTCAACGTAGCGGACAGCCTCCTGTTCGATCAGCTCCCCCTTTTGCTCCAGTTCTGCTGCCAGTTGTGCCAAGTCCATCGAGAGGCGGTTGAGGTTTTCGGCCCGCTTTTCCGGGTCTTGGAGGATCTCCACCAGGGCAGTGGCCGTGCCGTAAAAGATGTGGCGAGCCCGCGTGAACCAGTCAGAAGAGCGAGAACTCATGGCAGCAGTCAAAGGGGGTGGGGATCTCCATTCTAGGCAATGCCTGGCGGGTATTGCTTGAGGCGCTTGGAATATGAGAACGGGCTCAATCCACGGCGCGAATCTCGCCGCTGTTGAGCCGCTCCACAACCAATTCCAGCAGCTCGTGCTCTTCTGGGGAAACCTCTTGATCGGCTGCGACGGCATTGAGGATCTGCTGTTGTTCAGCGCGGGTTAAGACCTTATCTGCCAAAGCCCGGTCGATCAAAGCTCTGAGCTCAGAAGGTTGAGGGGGTTCCACCGTTTTTCTCCTAGCGCTAGAGGGCAAGGGATCCCATAATGGGTTTTGGATCCAAGCAGGCACACCCGTCAGTATAGCGAGACAGTGGTGGAACCCCAGGTATCCCCAAAAAACCAGAGCTTCCAACCGGTGGGGGTGATCGGCGGTGGGCAGTTGGCGCAGATGTTGGCTTTGGCGGCTCGCCCATTGGGGATCCCGCTGATTGTTCAGGCTGCCGCTCCTACCGATCCGGCGGTGGCCGTGGCCGACGGCGTGGTCTGGGGTGCCGTGACCGACACCCAGGCCACAGCCCAGTTGCTGCAACGCTGCCCGGTGGTAACATTTGAGAACGAGTTCATCCCGCTGGCGGAGCTGCAAAAACTGGATCCGCAGGGATCCCGCTTTCGTCCTCGCCTGAGCACGCTAGAGCCGCTGCTGGACAAGTTGCACCAACGGCAGTTTCTGGCAGAGCTGGGGATGCCGGTGCCGGCTTTTTGGCCTGCGGAGACGGCAGATCTACCTAGCCTGAGCTTTCCCTTGGTGCTCAAGCGGCGGCGGCAGGGCTACGATGGGCAGGGCACCCGCATCCTGCCCGACCCAGCAACCTTGCAACAGGCTCTGGCTGAGTATGCCGGGATCCCGCTGCTGGTTGAAGAGTGGATCCCGTTTGAGCGGGAGCTGGCGGTGATGGTGGCGCGAGGGCTGACGGGAGAAATCCAGATCTACCCCGTGGTGGAGACGGTTCAAGTTAACCAAGTCTGTCGCCACGTCTTGGTGCCCGCCCGCATCCCTTCCTCTGTTGAGGCCGAGATCCGGGATTTGGCGGTCAAGGTGATGGAAAAATTGGATGCGGTGGGCGTGTTTGCCATCGAGCTGTTCTGGGTGCCGCCGCCCCAGCCCAAAGCCGGGATCTGGATCAACGAAATCTCGCCGCGGGTTCACAACTCCGGCCACTACACCCTGGAAGCCTGCCACACCTCGCAATTTGAGCAGCATCTGCGGGCCATCCTCGGTCTCCCCTTGGGGGATCCTTCCCTCAAGTGTGGGGGGGCGGTGATGGTCAACCTCTTGGGCTACGAGCACTCCACCGGCGACTATGCCGAGCAGCGGCAGCGCTTGGCTGCGATCCCCAATGCCACGGTGCACTGGTACCACAAGACCCCCGCCCGCCCGGGGCGCAAGCTGGGCCATGTTACCGTCTGTCTGCCGAGCCCCCCCTCTCCTTCGGAAGCAGCGGCCCTTGTCCGCACCCTCGAATCCTTTTGGCAGCCATGAGCCAAGCGTCGGATCCCTCTTTTTCTCCGGCCATCCAAACCCTGATCCAGGCCATGCAAAGGCGGGATGTGCCCGCGGTAGCGCAGCAGGTCAACGGCCTCTCCCCCCAAGAGCGCTCCGCGGTGTTGACTCCCGCTCTCCAATACCTTGCCGAGGTGGATCCCGACAGCGCCCGCTGGTTTGTTCGCCACCTCATGGCCCCTGCCGTCAAAGCCCAACTGCGAGCAGGGATCCTCAAAGCCGCCCAAGATTACCTGCAAGAGGCCGGCTTCCAAGAAGGGATCGATTACGAGCTCAAGCCCCATCCCCAATCGGGGGGTCAGATCTTAAGCCTTAGCCGCCGAGCCCTGCCCTATGCCGCCCCCGATGACGATCCCTTTGGGCAGTTGTTGCTGGCCGAGTTCTGCGAATTGCGGGACTAGACCACCATGAGCGGTACGAGTTATCGGCTGCAGGTGCTCGACCTCACCGCCCTGCCCCAATTGCTGGAGCTGGATCGCCGCTGCTACGGCGGATACTGGGGAGAACAGGGCTATCGCGCGGAGCTGGAAAGACCCAGCAGCACGGTGATCGGGGTTGTGGCGGAACCGGCTGCCGCTGGCGCTTCCTGTGGCTTGGGCCGAACGGAGTTCCCCCCTCCCTCTCCAGACCTCGCGACGCAAACGACCCAAGC
Organism: Synechococcus sp. RC10A2; assembly: GCF_047502605.1. Classification (NCBI taxonomy): domain Bacteria; kingdom Bacillati; phylum Cyanobacteriota; class Cyanophyceae; order Synechococcales; family Synechococcaceae; genus Synechococcus; species Synechococcus sp. RC10A2. The sequence continues at coordinate 53,790 of NZ_JANSHP010000029.1, read as the reverse complement.
GCTCGTGGGCTTTGGCATCCTCTGGCGCATCGAAGAAGAAGCCCACATCATCTCGTTGGCGGTGGATCCTGCCCATCGGCGGCGTGGTTTGGGTCGAAGGATCCTGGAGGAGCTGTTGAGCCAAGCCAGGGCAGCAGGCTGTCGCTGGGCCACGTTGGAGGTGAGGGCTTCTAACCAGGCCGCCATCCGCCTCTATGAATCGGCAGGGTTTCAATTGCTGGGACGCCGCAAGGGCTATTACAACGGAGAGGATGGGCTGGTGTATTGGAAAAAATCAATTTAAGTGAGGAAAAGCAAAGGGTTCTAAAGCAAAAGTTTTCCTCTATACACCTGAACCTTGAACTTTTGCCCTGGAGCTTTGGTTAACCATCGGCATCCTGGGAATGGATGTAAAGCTTTGTTGCAAGACTCAGCGTTTCTGCTTGACGCTTGAGGCTTTCTCCCAGGCCAGCTTGCCCAAAGAAGGGCTTCAGGCTAACCTACTCTTTTGAACATCTCATGCTGTGAGGGTAATCATGGAAACCCCTGCAAACGACCTTCGCAATGAAGCCGTCTCTTTTGCTGTCAATCTTTGGGCTAGAGTCATTGATTTCATGCCCAATCTACTGGCGGCGCTTGCCATTCTAGTTTTGGGTTGGATCGTGGCCAGGGTGGTGGCTTTCGGCGTTCGGGGGCTGCTCAAACGGACGCAGCTTGATAACCGCTTGGCCACCTGGATTATGGGCCAGAGGCCCGGCGAGAGGCCTCCGCAAACTGAGCGCTGGGTGGCTGCTGCTGTTTACTGGATTATCCTCGCTTTTGTGTTGGTAGCGGTGCTGAATGCTCTCCAGCTTCAGGCTGTCTCCGATCCGCTCAACAAGTTTTTGGGAGAGATTTTCGTCTACCTGCCGCGGCTAGGCGGAGCGCTGGTGCTGCTAGGGGTGGGCTGGGCGGTGGCCACCGTTGCCCGGCTGGCAGTTATCCAAGGGCTGCGGCGCTTTAACTTGGATGAGCGGCTAGCTCAACCCCTCCAACCGGAGGCGGCTACGGAAGGAACTGCTGCCAAGCCGGAGGGAGGCGCTGAGGTCGCTCCCTTTCTCTTGAATGAAGCTCTGGGCGACGCCCTCTACTGGTTGATCTTCTTGTTCTTTCTACCGCTTATCCTGGACACGCTGAACCTGCGGGGGCCGCTGCAGCCAGTGCAAAACCTGCTGGATCAAATCCTGTCGATGGTACCCCGCATTTTGGGAGCGCTCATCATCGGTGTGGGGGGCTGGTTTCTAGCTCGCATCGTGCGTGGGATCGTTTCCAATTTGTTGGTGGCAGCGGGAGATAACCGCTTGGGGGCACGCTTTGGCATTCCCCAGCTGGCCCAAACGGTGGGCACAGTGGCCTACGTCTTGGTGTTGATCCCGGCAGTGATTGCCGCCCTCAAGGCCCTGGAAATCCGGGCCATCTCCGATCCAGCGGTGGCGATGCTGGAGCAGGTGTTGCGGGCCATTCCCCGAATTGCAGGATCTGCTCTCATCCTGGCCGTGTTCTACTGGCTGGGGCAGTTTTTGGCTGGCTTGGTGACCCAGTTGCTGCAGGCAATCGGTTTCGACCGCTTGGCTGCCGGCCTTGGCTTGCCCTCGGCCCCTGCTCCTGAAGCTCCCGCCGCCGAAGGGGATCCCTCAACCTTGGTGAAGCGGCGCACTCCCTCTGAGATTGCTGGCTTGGTGGTCTGGGTGGGCGTGGTCTTGTTCGGGGCAGTGCCGGCGGTGGAGCTGCTGCAGTTTGCTGCTTTGACCGACATCGTGGAGGGGCTGTTGGTCATTTCCGGGCGGGTGCTCATCGGCGCTTTGGTGTTTGGGATCGGTCTTTACCTGGCGAATTTGGCCCATTCCATGGTTAAGAGCCTCGGCAACCCCTCCTCAGGAGTGCTGGCGCAGGCGGCGCGGGTGGCCATTTTGGTTTTCGTTGGCGCCATGGCCCTGCAGCAGATGGGCGTAGCCACCGATATTGTGGTGCTGGCCTTTGGCCTGGTGCTGGGCGCCATTGCTGTGGCTGTGGCTTTGGCTTTTGGCTTGGGAGGTCGCGATGTGGCTGCCGAGCAAATCCGGCAGTGGCTTAAGCGGGAGTGAAGTCTTGGAGACGGTTAACCCTGTCTAGCTTCCCAGAGCTGCAAGATAAAAGCCTGCCCCGCCTGGCAAAACGTCCGGCGGGGTTTCAATTGGATTGCGCTGAGACCTTTTAAGCTGCTTCCGGAACTTTGGCCTCTTCTGCTGCTGCTTCCTGCACCACAATTTTGCCCCGGAACACCACGTAGTTGTAGATGTTGTAGGACAAGATAACCGGGATCAAAAAGCCAATAAAGGTAAGCATAAACACCAGCGAACTGGGAGAAGCTGCTGCCTCGTAGATGGTGACGCTGGGAGGAATAATGTTGGGGAAAACCATAAACCCCAGGCCAATAAAAGAAAGGGCAAAGATGAGAAAGGTATAAACCAACACGCTAGTTTCTTCTCGCCGGCGCAGGCTGCGCAGCAACAGAGCCACCAACAAAAGCCCCAAAACGGGGATGGCAGCAAAGATATAGAAAAGAGGAGGCGAGAAAAGTTGGGAGCGCGCTTGCTCCGACATGATGGGGGTGCTGATGGTGATAAACACTGCCCCCAGCAACGTTGTCCAGGTGGCGATGGTTGCCGTTTTGTAGTAGGTTTTCTGGAGTTCCCCCGTGGTCTTCACAATTAAGTAGGCCGAGCCAACTAAGACATAGCCCTGAATCAGGGTGAGGGCCACCAACACTGTCCGCCAGGTCAGCCAATCCCAGGGGCTGCCGGCAAAGTGGCCGGCTTCGTCCACCCGGATCCCTTCGAAGACGCTGCCCAGGGCAAACCCCTGGCCCAGCGCCGCCAAAAAGCTACCCACCCCAAAGGCCAGGTTCCAGACCAGCTTGTTGTCGGCGTTTTCCCGAAACTCGAAGGAAACGGCCCGCAAGATCAGGCCCACCACCATGATCACCAGCGGCAGGTAGAGGGCGTTGAGAATGGTGGCGTAGGCGAGGGGGAAGGCCCCGAACAGGGATCCCCCCATCAGCACCAGCCAGGTCTCGTTGGCATCCCAAACATTGCCCAGGCTGGTCATGAGAATGCTGCGGCGCGTTTCGCTGGAGGCCGTCAGGGAGAGGATGCCCACTCCCAAGTCAAATCCATCCAGCAAGACATAAAGGAATAGGAATAGACCGAGGATAAAAAACCAGACTTGCGGCAAAAACTGCTGTAAAGGCTCGAAAGATTCCATCGTCCTTCTCTCCGCTTTGGGTATTTCCAACCAGTTCGAGACATTACCCCCCTCGCCCTCTGGGAGAGGGGAATTGGAAATCGACGTAACCAACGGCTTGGCTGCTGTTTGGATAAGGAGCCTGCTGTGTCGCCTGGGTTCTGTTGGAGCTGCACCGGCGCTACCGAGCTTCTGCCGGACGGCGATCCGGCTCGTGGCTGGCAGGCTCGATCACGATCACCGGCTGGGTTGCCGGAACGGGGGCAGGCAGCTCCAGATTAGGCCCTTTGCGGATGATGCGGCTGCCGAAGTAAAGAGCGGCCACGAAAAACACCGTGTACAAGGCGCTCAGGCCGACCAAAGAAAACAGCACCTCTCCTGGCGGCAGCGGCGAAACCGATTCCGCCGTGCGCAGTTGCTCGTACACAATCCAGGGCTGCCGGCCAACACAGCGGACAATCCAGCCAGCCTCGACGGCAATGTAGCCCAAGGGGCCGGCAAAGACCCAAGCCCACATCAGCCACTTCTGCTGGGAAAGGGCCTCCGCCGACAGTTTGCCCCTCAACCACTGGATCAAGGTAGCCCCCACGAGCCCGGCCATAAAGAAGCCAATGGCCACCATCGTCCTAAAGGAGTAGTAGATGAGGCCAATCATGTGAGGGCGATTTTGGGGATCCCAAGCTTTCAGGCCCTGCACCGGTCGATCCAGCCTGGGCTTGAACTCGAGCAGGTAGCCCAGCGCGCCGGGGATCTTCACCTCCCACTCGTTGCGCTCCTCACGCTCATTGGGCAAGGCAAACAGGCTCCAGTCCGCCCTCTCGCCGGCGGGGAGCGTCTCCCACTGGGCCTCCATAGCCGCCAGCTTGGCCGGTTGATAGCGATACACTTGCTCCGCGCTCAAGTGGCCAATAAACACCTGCAGAGGGGCCACCACCAGCGCCATCACCAGGACCACTTTGAGGGAGCGGGAAAAAAACTCGCTGTGCCGCCGCTTGAGAATGTACCAGGCGCTGATGCCACCGATGACAAACAAAGAGGTTTCCAAAGTGGCAAAAAACATGTGCAGAAAGCTATTGACCATGAAGGGATTGAAAATGGCCTGCAGGTAGTCACGTACCACGAACTTCCCATCGACAAATATCCCCCCTGCCGGCGTCTGCAGCCAGGAGTTGGCCGTCAGGATCCAAAAGGTAGAGAGGTTGGCACCGAAGGCCACTAAGATTGTCGAGATCCAGTGAATTACTGGCGGCACCCGCTCCCAGCCAAACAGCATGATCCCCAGGAAGCTGGCCTCCAGCATAAAGGCCATCGTGCCCTCAAATCCTAGGATGGTTCCAAAGAAGTCACCTACCGCCTCAGAAAAAGGGGCCCAGTTCATGCCAAACTGAAAGGCCATCGGCAACCCCGAGGCCACGCCAAGGCCAAAGTTTAACACGTAGATCTTTGACCAGAAGCGAGCGTGGCGATAGTAATCTAGATTGCGAGTTTTCAGCCAAAGTCCCTCAATTACAACAAGATAGATGGACATTCCTGTTGTTAAAACCGGCCATAGCATATGAAACATGGCCGTGAGGGCAAACTGGAGACGAGAAAGTGCAAGGGTATCTAGAAACATGATTGGCACCAAGTTTGGATGGGCGAATTCGACTTTTCCCGACAATCTCTGCTACAGCTTGTGCAGGCACATCCCTATGTAGGGGGGATATCTTCTCAGCTGCAGACATCCCTACCCATTTGAATGAGGCCGGGAAGGCTATCCTCTTTGTTCCTTCTAAGATCACATCTTGACCAAGACCATCGATGGGCTGCTCGATTCTAAAGGTTAACTTTAGGATCCTGAGAGGAGGGGTTCTCTTCGTGTAAAGCAGACTACAGAATAAACAGGGTTCTAAACTCGGCAGCCTAGGGATCCGCGTCCGGGCTCCCGAAATGGCTGGTGGAGAGGCGGGAGTAACGTCATGCAAATTGGCCGCAGAGCCTGCCAGAATTGGGATCCCGGCTTGAGTTGGCAGTGTGGGAGGAAAATGTCGTTTGTCCCGCTGGTGCACTTTCTCGCCCGATCGGGCTCGATGCAAGAGTTGGCCGCCCGCTTGAGATCGCGGCGGCGGGCTGCCATTCAGGGGGCAGGTCGGATCGCGAAGGGGCTAGTTGCCTCGGCTTTGGCCCAGCAGGAGGGAAGATCCCTGCTGGTGGTGACTGCCACTTTGGAAGAGGCGGGCCGCTGGACGGCGCAACTGGAGGGCATGGGCTGGGAGAGCGTGCAGCTTTATCCCACCTCCGAGGCTTCCCCTTACGAGCCGTTTGACCTGGAGCCGGAGCTGGTGTGGGGACAATTGCAGGTGCTGGCCGATTGTCTCCAGGGCAGGAAGGGCATGGCCATTGTGGCCACGGAGCGGGCCCTGCAACCCCACCTCCCCCCCCCAAAGGTGTTTCAGTCTTTCTGCCTCCGGCTGGAAGCCGGCGCGGAGCTGTCGCCGCAGCAGTTGGGGCAGCAGTTGACCCGGCTGGGCTATCAGCGGGTCAGCCTGGTGGAAAGTGAGGGTCAGTGGAGCCAAAGGGGCGATATTCTCGACGTTTTCCCGGTGGCCTGCGAGTGGCCGGTGCGCCTGGAGTGGTTTGGCAACGAGCTGGAGCGGCTGCGGGAGTTTGACCCGGTCAGCCAGCGCTCCCAAGACGGGATCCCCTCTGTCTGGCTGACCCCCACCGGCTATGGACCCATCCTCTGGCCGGCGCTCCAGGAAAAGATGGAGCAGCTTTCCCCCGCCCTGCGGCAGCAGCTAGCGCAGGGATCCGCCCCCCCTGAAGGCCTGCGCCGTTTTCTCGGCCTGCTCTACGATCCTCCGGCCAACCTGCTGAGCTACTTGGATCCCGATACTTTGATCCTGATCGACGAGCCGGAGCAGTGCCAGGCCCACAGCCGGCAGTGGCTAGACCACGCCCAAGAGCAGTGGCAGTTGGCCCAGGCTGCCGAGCCGGCTCTGCTCCCCTTCCACCGCCCCTTCGATCTCGAGGCCCCTGAATGGGATCCCTTCCCCCGCCTGTTGGCCCGCGCCTTTGCCAGCTCCGACCCCGCCGAATCCGCCGCCATCGACCTGAAAAGCCGGCCCGTTCCTACCATCCCCCACCAGTTTGGATCCCTGGCCAAAACCCTGCGCGAGTACCGCAAGCAGCAGTTGCAGGTGTGGATCCTCTCTGCCCAGCCCTCCCGCACCGTGGCCCTGCTGCAGGAACACGACTGCCCGGCCCAGTATGTGCCCAACCCCAAAGACTTCCCCGCCATCGAGCGCCAGCTCCAGTCCTACACGCCGGTGGCCCTGAAGTACTCCGGCTTGGCAGATCTGGAGGGGTTTCTCCTGCCCACGCTGGGGTGGGTGGTGCTCACCGACCGCGAGTTTTTCGGCCAGCACAGCCTGGCCACCCCCACCTATGTGCGCAAGCGCCGCCAGGCCAGCTCCCGCCAGGTGGATCCCAACCTGCTCAAGCCGGGGGATTTTGTTGTCCACAAGGCCCATGGCATCGGCCAGTTCTTACGGCTGGAAAGCCTCACCATTGGCGGCGAAACCCGAGAATACCTGGTCATTCAATACAGCGATGGCTTGTTGCGGGTGGCTGCCGACCAGGTCAACTCCCTCTCGCGCTACCGGGCCAGTGGAGATGGGCCCCCTGCACCGCACAAAATGTCCGGCAGCACCTGGGAAAAGACCAAGCAAAAAGTCAAAAAGAGCCTGCGTAAAGTGGCCCTTGACCTGCTGCAGCTCTACGCCAAACGGGCCGAACAGGAGGGCTATGCCTTCCCGCCCGATTCTCCTTGGCAACAGGAGTTTGAGGAGTCTTTTCCCTATCCTCTAACACCGGATCAAATTCGCGCCGTCCAGGAGATCAAGCGGGATATGGAGTCTCCCCGCCCCATGGATAGACTGCTGTGTGGCGATGTGGGCTTTGGCAAAACGGAGGTGGCCATCCGCGCCATCTTTAAGGCCGTAACCGCCGGCAAGCAGGTAGCTCTTCTAGCGCCAACCACTATTCTCACCCAGCAGCACTACCACACTCTCAAAGAGCGCTTTGCCCCCTACCCCATTCAAGTGGGGTTGCTCAACCGCTTCCGCACTCCCGAAGAGAAAAAAGAGATCCTGGCCCGCCTCAAAAGTGGCGAACTCGATGTCATTGTGGGCACCCACCAACTTTTGGGCAAGGATGTGCAGTTTCGCGATTTGGGTCTTCTGGTCATTGACGAAGAACAGCGCTTTGGCGTCAACCAAAAAGAGAAAATTAAACTCCTCAAAACCCAGGTGGATGTGCTCACCCTTACGGCTACCCCCATTCCCCGCACGCTGTACATGGCTTTGTCGGGGTTGAGGGAAATGAGCCTGATCCAGACTCCCCCGCCCTCGCGGCGCCCGATTAAAACTCACCTTTCTCCCTACAATCCTGAGGTCATTCGCACGGCTATCCGCCAAGAGTTGGATCGCGGCGGGCAAGTCTTTTATGTGGTCAACCGCATTGAAGAGATCGAAGAGACCAGCGCCAAATTGCGGGAATGGGTGCCCGGTGCCCGCATTGCCATTGCCCATGGGCAGATGCCGGAAGGGGAGCTGGAAGCGACCATGCTGGCTTTTAACAACGGAGAAATCGATATCTTGGTCTGCACCACCATTATTGAATCCGGTTTAGATATTCCCCGTGTCAACACTATTTTGATCGAAAATGCCCAGGAGTTTGGTCTGGCTCAGCTTTACCAACTGCGAGGACGGGTGGGCCGGGCCGGGATCCAAGCTCATGCTTGGCTGTTCTACCGAGAAGATGGCATCCTCACCGAAGAGGCCCGCAAGCGCCTGCAGGCCATTCAGGAATTTACCCAACTGGGATCCGGCTATCAGTTGGCGCTGCGGGACATGGAAATTCGCGGCATTGGCAACCTCTTGGGAACTCAGCAATCCGGACAACTCAACGCGGTGGGCTTTGATCTCTACTTGGAGATGTTGCAAGAGGCGATTCGAGAAATTCGCGGCCAAGAGATCCCGCAGGTGGAAGACACGCAAATTGACCTCAATATAACGGCCATGATCCCGCAGAGCTATATCCCTGACGAAGATCAAAAGATGCAGGCCTATCGCCAATTGGCGGCTGCCGGCTCTCGGGTCGAACTGTTGCAAATTGCCCAGGAATGGCAGGATCGCTTTGGCCCCTTGCCCAAGCCCACCCAGGAGCTGCTGCGGGTGATGGAGCTGAAGATTTTGGCCCGCACGCTGGGCTTTTCCCGCATTAGGCCGGCCAAGGAGCATGTGCTTTTGGAAACCCCCATGGAGGAGCCGGCCTGGAACCGCCTCAAGGAAGCCCTGCCGGCCCATTTGCAGTCTCGCTTTGTCTATCAGCCGGGCAAGGTGACGGTGCGGGGCCTGGGAATGGTGCCTGCGGCCCAGCAACTGGAGAACCTTTTGCAGTGGCTGGACAAAATGAGCTTGGCCCTGATGGAAGCCCGGATCCCAACAGCCACCTAGTCCTGGCTGCGGGGGGGCTGGGCTCTGCCGTGAGAAACTGGGATGGATGGCCGGCCCTTCTCGGGTGGAACTTTTGCACTCCCTTTTGCCTCGTGTTTGCCCCATGAAGGTTCTAGAAGCCCACCACCTTCAGAAAACCTACCGGCAGGGGGGCAAGGAGGTTCGGGCAGTGGTGGATGTCTCCCTGGCGATTGCGGCAGGGGAGATCCTGGCTTTTCTGGGGCCCAACGGGGCCGGCAAGACCACCACCATCAAGATGATCGCCGGGCTGATCCAGCCCGATGCCGGCAGCGTGCGCATCCTGGGGCGGGATCCCCACGCCGATCCGGGTGCGCTGGCCCAGGTGGGAGCGGTGCTGGAAGGCAATCGCAACCTCTACTGGCGGCTTACCCCCTTGCAAAACCTGGAGTACTTTGGCGTGCTGCGGGGGTTATCCCCCAGAACGGCTCGCCAACGGGGGGCAGAGCTGCTGGAGACCTTTGGCCTGGGGGAGAAGCGGGATGTTGCCGTGCAAACCCTTTCGCGGGGTATGCAGCAGAAGGTGGCCATTGCTGTTGCCCTTCTGCACCAGCCGGCTCTGCTGTTGCTGGATGAGCCTACCTTGGGGTTGGATGTAGAAGCCGCCCAAGCGGTGAAATCCTTGATCCGCCAAATTGCCGCTTCAGGTCGGGCCATTCTCCTCACCACCCACCAACTGGATATAGCCGAGGCGCTCTCAGACCAAGTGGCTGTGATCGAGCGGGGGATAATTATTGCCCAAGCTCCCACGCAGGAGATGATCCGGCAGTTTGCCGGCGCCGCCGGCTCTTACCGGATTGAGTTGGAGCAGAAGCTGGATCCCAGCCGGGCGGAACGCCTGGCCCAGCAAGGGGTGGAGATCCTGGGATCCCATCAGCTGCGCTTCAGCGGCTCCTCGGAGACTTTGTATCAGGTGCTGGAGATCCTCAAGCCCTTGCCCTTGCTCAGGATCAAGCGCGAGGAAGCGGATCTCACCCACATTTTCCTCAAGCTGTTGAAAAGGAGAAGGGAGCAGGGATGAGGCCACTGCTGTACCTATTTTGGGCCGAGCTGAAGCGGGCCTGGATCCAGTACATCCGCTATCCGGCAGAAGCCCTGGGCGGGATCCTGATCACCACTTTTTTCTTCTATGCCCTCTTTGCCGGCGCTCAGTATGTGGCGGGGCCGGCCTCGCAGTTTGGACAACGGCTGGATGCGGTGGTGATTGGCTATGTGCTCTGGACGCTGGTCATTTTTGTGGTCAACGACATTGCCCTCAACCTGCAGGTGGAAGCCCAGACAGGCACCTTGGAGCAGGTGTTGCTCTCGCCCTTTTCGGCGGCCACCCTGTTTTTGGCGCGGGCCTGCGCCAGCTTGGTGCTGCGCTTTTCAACCGTTGTCGTTATCTTGGGGATCATCCTGTTGCTTACCGGCAGCCGGCTGCACTTTCCCCCCACCCTGTTGTTGCCGTTGGCGAGCGTGGTGCTGGGGGCCTATGGCTTCTCGTTTTTGCTGGGATCCGCCGCCTTGATTTGGAAGCGCATCCAACAACTGTTGATCCTCAGCCAATTTGGCCTGCTGTTTCTGTTGGCCACCCCCACAGAAGAGTGGTCGGGATCCCTGAAGTGGCTGGGGCAGATGCTGCCCATGACGGCGGGGGCCGGCTTGCTGCGAGATGTGATGGTGCGGGAGGCGGGTTTGGATCCCTTGCGGCTGCTCATGGCTCTGGCCAGCGGCGTGTTCTACTTCGCCTTGGGGCTGCTGGCCTTTCGCCGGGCGATGCAGCTAGCCAAACAGCGCGGCATCCTGGGATCCCAGTAGGACGTTGTCAGAGGGAGCGTCGGTCGCCAGGGGAGCGCAACAGGTGAGGGAAGTGGTACTCCACGGCGCCGGTGGTTAGGTTGTTCTCGGGGGAGGCGATGCCCCGGCGGCTCAGCTCTCGCAGCGCCTTTTCAATCTCGTCAAAATCAGCAGGCAGTTCGATGGCGATCTCCGAGAGGGTGAGGATCCCCTGCCGCTGCTGCGCCAGCCGCAGGATCTCCCGCATCAAAGCCTGACCCTTCAAAGGCTGAGGCGGCGCCGAGACCCCCTTGGCGGGAGCCGGAGAGGGGCGGATCCCCTGCAAGACGGCCAGCTTGAAGTTGTGGTCGTCCACCATGCCTGGGATCAGAAACAGGTCGATCAACTGGCCAAAGCCCAAGAGCCCAAAGGTCAAAAGCCAGAGAAGGCCCGTCACAGTCTTGCCCAAGTAGAGGCGATGGACACCGCAGATGCCGAATATGCCCAGCGCCCAGAGGAGATAGGCAATACCGACCGATTTGGGCTCGGCGGGGAGCAGCAGGTAGCGAGAGCTCATAGGGACTCGTCCAGAAGAGGTGGGGCAGGTAACCCTAGTCTGCCATCTTTTGCGTTGGACAACCCTCCTTCCCCTGTCCTAAAAAGCAGGCCTGGATGTGGCTTCAAGCAGAAAAGAGCCTGAAAATGGGATCCAACCCTTCCATCTTGCAAAACTTCGTCACACTGAGGAAGCGGGGGTCACGCCTACCGAAGGCCAAGGAAGCTCGATGCTTGAGCCCATCTTGATCGGGTTGAGTGCTGTGCTCTGGGGCCTCCTCTGGGGCTACGCCACGCTGCTGGTCCTGCTGGTGAACTTCAAAGAACAGGGATCCGTTTACGCCTACCCCATGCAGGCCGTGCTGGATCGCTTTGTGGAATCGCTGGGGCTGGGCTGGCTTAAGGATCTACATGCCATGCAACTGCAGCCGCTGCGCCGGATTAGCTACGCCCTCTTTGCCGCCGTTACCCTGGGCGTCGTCTTGATGCTCTGGGTCTTGGGGTAAGAGGCCTCCTCAACAATCCTGGGTCTGCCCCCGAGGGAGATGGAAAATAGACTGCAGCTTTTTCAGGCAAGCCTGGATCTGGGCCATCTCTTCTGGATCCAACTTCTGAAAGCGCTCCTTTAGGTAGGCCACATGGGCCGGGAAAACCTGCTCAAACAGTTTTTCCCCCTCTTCGGTAAGCACGATCTTGAAGCAGCGGCGGTTTTCTGGGGGTACCTCGCGGCGCACCAACCCCTTCTGCTCCAGGCGATCCACGATCCCGGTCAGCGTCCCCTTGGTAACCAGTGTCTTCTGGGCCAGGACATTCATCGTCAGGCCGGGGGTGTTGCCGAGGGTTACCAACACGTCAAATTGGGGGGCAGTCAGCCCCATCTGCCGAATGTGAGCGCCGGCGTAATTTTCAAAGGCTTGGTAAGCCCGTGCCAGATCCCTCAGCAGCCCCAAAAAAGGCTCCCGCGCCGCCACCACCGAGGGCTTGAGGGCCTCGCCTTGGGGAAGCGGAGAGGACAGAGACTCAGCAGAACTGGGCATCGCTGCAGATCGTCGAACGAGACTAATCCATCCGACAAGAACAGTTTTGGCTTCATGATAGCCGACTGCAATATAGTCCTAATGCAAATTGACGGCCATTACGCCAACTCCATGAAGCTATTCCATCCCAAGGCAGCGTACAAGAGCTCTCTCCATATCCAGAGGGGGCTTAGGGAAGCGGGGCGAAGACCGGAAACGGCCCAGTGTGTTTCCAGCTTATTTTCAGCGACCTCGAGCCTCAGCCCTGGGGATCCCGGCTGCGTCTGGGCGGATCCCTCGGACGAGATGTCGCCATCTGGCTGCTGCGGCTGCGGAAGTTGGATAGTAAACTACCCGACTCCGACCGCCCCCCTTCCCCCCGTATACGGGGGGATGTAGGGCGGCTGGTTTACAGCAGCCCCCAAAAGTGCAATGACATAGGCGCTACGCTTCGCTGATGCTAACGCTCCGTTGTAGTCTGCGTCCCACCACAACCTTCACCCCAGCCCGCAGCGCCTTGTAGTACACAAACTGCCTCAGTTGATAGAACGCCCAACTATTGGACCGCCGACGCTCGGTTTTGTTGCGCGGCTGTGAGTTGACACGCTCTCTGATTCCAGTGAGGTCTGCCCAGGCAATCGTGCTATCGGTCGCCTTTGCCCTGGAAACAATAGCCTTGGAGATGCAGGGATTGACCCAGGTTTGCAAGCGTCTCTCCTGACCAGACAGCCGTTGCAGCAGTTCCCGACATCTCCGCCGTGAACTGCGTCTGCCCTGACTGGCTTTTTGTTGGAGGATCGCTCTCAACCAGAAGTAGTGGTCTCTGACCTGGTTCAACGGCTGTCCATGCCAGTTATCCCCCTCTGAGGTGTGTGCAATGTCTTTTCTACCCAAGTCCACCCCCATGACCTTGGCGGTGTTTTGCGGCTCCGGCAGGTCATGCTCCACACAAATCTGGATGGAGTAAGAACCCTCTTTGCGTTTGACCACCGTGGCCGATTGGGGATTGGTGCCGGCCAGCATCCCTCGTTGATAGTTGCCGATGGACAGCTCCAACCGTTCCCGCCCCTCAACGGTGGTGAGCGATACTGTCCAGTCTTTCGCTCGGAAGGAGAAGATGCGGGCAGCGTAGGTCACGAAGCCCGCCTTGAAGGCTTTGACCGGACGGTTTTTTCTGGCTGGCAGTCTTGCGGGCAGATACCACCCATCTGCATACCTGTTGTGCCAGGTTGCTGGATAGGCCAAAGCGGGCACGGATGTCGCGGTAACCCAGAGATTGGAGCTTAAGGGCGTTGAGGATCTTCTCCGGCGTGTTTTGGTTGACCCAGTTCAAGGCCTGCACAAAGGCGTCCAGAGTCGCATCCAGCTTGGCGGCTTGGGAATTAGATACCTTGAGCTTGCAGGAGATGGTCAGGACTTGAGTCATGCTGTGATGGTACATCAACAGACCGCATTTCTCCCGTCACTGACCGGCCCGGCCCCCGGCCCCCCAGTCCCCCCGTATACGGGGGGGATATAGGGGGGTACGGAGCAGGGCTCCTGCGGCTTCTAGCTGAATGGAAAATCACCATCGAGGCTCAAACGGCAAGGTACCCATGGCACACGCTGCAATTATCCTTACGATCCTGCTGGGCTTTTGGGGAGTGGTGGTCAAGCGCAATCTGATCATGAAAATCTTGGCCATGGATGTGATGAGCACCGGGGTCATCGCCTTTTTTGTCATTTGGGCCGCCCGCACCGGCGTGTTCACTCCCATCTACAAGCCCTGGCGCCAGGTGGACTATGCCGACCCGGTTCCGCAAGGAATCATCCTCACGGCCATCGTCATCGGCCTGTCGGTACAAGCCCTGATGTTGGTGGGGGTGATGAAGCTGTCCCGCGATCATCCCACCTTGGAAGTGGAGAGTATTGAGCAGGCGGTAGCTGATGACTGAGCTGACGACCGAACTGACGTTGGTCTGGGTGGCACTGCCCTTTTGGCTGGCCTTTGCCACCTACTTGCTGCCGGCTTTGACCCGTCCCAGCCTGGTCATCATGGCTGGACTGACGATAGCCTACGCAGTGCAGCAGGGAGGCCTGCCAGGGGCAACTGCTGCGCCGTTGGAGCTCCAGTTGCTGGATCACTTCGGGGTGACGTTGCGGATCGATGGCAACGCCGCGGCCATGCTCCTGGCCCATGGCCTGGTCACCCTTGGGGTGGCCCTGTATTTGGATCGGCGCTTTGTGGGCAGCCGCTTTCTGGCCATGCAGTTGCTGATCGTCCACGGCAGCGCCAACGCCGTCGTCATCAGCGCTGACCTGATCAGCGTCTATGTGGCCCTGGAGGTGCTCAGCATCGGCGTGTTTTTGCTGCTCACCTACAGTCGCCGATCAGAGTCCCAGCCGATCCTGGGGGAAAGCGCCCCGCACCGCTCTCGCGACCGTCAGCTCTGGGTGGGGCTGCGCTACCTGTTCATGAGCAATGTGGCCATGCTCCTCTACCTGGTGGGATCCATGCTGGTCTATGTGCGCACCGGATCCCTGGCGATGAGCGGCTTGGCCCTGGCCGACCCCACGGCTCTTGCCTTGATTGCCGTTGGCCTTCTGGCCAAGGGGGCAGTCTTCGTCGCCGGCCTGTGGCTGCCCCTCACCTACGCCACTGCCGATCCTGTCATTGCGGCGGTGCTCAGCGGTTTTACTACAAAAGCAGGCGCCATGGCCCTTGTGCGCTGCAGCGAGTTCTCGCCCGTCTTGGCGCAGGGGCTGCCCTACTTCAGCGCAGGCGCGGCGGTCTTTGGGATCCTTCTGGCTTTGATGGCCAGCACGCCCCAGCGCCTTTTGGCCTGGAGCTCGGTGTCGCAGATGGGATTTGTCATCGCTGCACCCCAGTGGGCGGGTTTGTACGGCCTGGCCCATGGGCTGGCGAAGCCCTTGTTGTTTGTCGGGGCTGCGATAACCAATCGCTGGCGCTGGTCGCTGCTGATCTTGGGGACGGCCTCGCTGGCGGGGGTGCCCGGCACTTTGGGCTATGCAGCCAAGGCCCTTAGCTTGTCAGCTCTGGATCCCTGGCACGAGTGGCTGCTGGTGGGGGTTACTGTCGGCACCACCTGCATAGCCGTGCGGGTGCTGCGAGCTTTTCCTTCTCAAACAAACGGGGACACTACCCCGGCAGCCGGTTGGCCAGACAAGGTGGCCCTAGTCCTTTGGGGCGGGGGCTTGCTCTGGTTCTGGCTGCCAGCGGCCTATGACGTCGATAATCTCATCAAGGCGTTCCTTAGCTTGGGCCTCGGGATCCCGCTGGGCTGGTTTTGGGAGCGAATTCCTGTGAAGGGATGGCGTCTGGATGAAGGGCTAGAGGCAGTGGTGGGCGGCTTGAGCGTGGTGTTGGTGCTGGCCTGGATTCTGCTAAGTGGAGTGAACCATGTGGCGCTACCCTGAGTTGGGCTTGCTGGAAATTGGCCTGCGGCTTTTGATTTGGTTTTTGCTGACGGGTAATCTGAGTTGGGACAATGTGGCCATCGGGGTGGCGGCGACGCTGCTGCTGCCTCGGCAGGCCTCTGCGCCGGTGCGGTGGCGGGATTGGGGGCGGGTGCTCAGGGAGATCGTTTTCGCCGTTCCGAAAGCTTACTGGGAGGCCTTTGAGATGATCCTCAGACCCCACACCGTAGAGGAGGTTGTATACAAACAAACTCTCCCCAATCGTTCGGCGGGACTAGTGTTTCTCGACATCTTTTTGATTACTTTTACGCCCAAAACCATTGTGCTCAATTGCGATGCCCAAGGCACCTACGAGGTGCATCTGCTCAAGCCGCGGGAGGAGGCGTGAATCTACTGCTGTTTCTGCTGACTTTGACCCTATGCCTGCCGCTGTATGCCGCCTGGCTGAAGGAGGATATTTGGCAGACGATGCTGGCTTTTGCCAGCTTATCGACCAAGACGGCCATCCTGGTTTTGGTGGTATCTGTGGTGCGGGATGACTGGATGATCGGGATTGTGGGGGTCTTGATTTTGTCGGTGGGCAATGCAGCCCTAATGCTGCTGGCCCACGTGCTCAAGCGCTTGGAAATGCTTTAAGGGGAATCAACATGGAAGTTTTGGTGGAGGCTCTCAGCTATCTTCTGTTTGGGATCGGGGTGCTGTTTTGGCTGTGGGGAACAGCGCCGCTCCTTGGGGATCGCTCGATTTTGTTTAAGCTGCACGGCCTTTCGGTGTCGGACACGCTGGGATCCATGAGCATCATGCTGGGGCTGTTGCTGCGGATCCCAAGGGAGTGGCCTCTGCTGGTGTTGGCCCTGATTTCCTTGGCCATTTGGAACACCATCTTGGGCTATGTGCTGGCCTTTTGCTCGCAGCGCAAGTCCCTATAGGAGGACAGGATGGAAGAGACTTTGTTGCTGGTGATCGCCCTGCTGTTGCCCTTGACGGCTGCCTTGGTGGTGACCCAGACCAATCCCTATCATGCCTTGGTGATGCGCGGCATTCTGGGATCCATCGCTGCTCTGATCTATGCCTTGTTTGGGGCGGCGGATGTGGCGCTTACTGAGGCGCTGGTGGGCACCATGCTGTCCATTACGCTCTATGCCATCGCGGTGCGTTCCTCGTTGAGTATGCGCTTGGGCGTTCTCGAAGACAGTCCTCTGTTGGCGGCCAGGACCTCAGCAGCACAGCAGTTGTTACAGCAGATGCACCAAGGGCTACAGCAGTACCACATGCGTCTGGAGTTGGCCGTCTATGGAAGTGCAGAGGCGTTGTTGGCTGCCCTTCACAGCCGGGAGGTGCACACCATTGCCCTTGAGCCCGATGAGGAGGTGGCAGAGTATCGCTTGGTAACGCGCGTGCCCCGCCTGCAGGCCATCTTGACGCAACAAGCCCTGCTTTCTGAGGTCCTCCTGCCATGAGGTGGTTGTACGGGGTGGCGGCGCTGCTGGCAGCCTTGCAGCTCATGGTTGCCGACGCGGGAGCTGTTTCTCCTGCCTTTGAGCCTGTGGCGGTTCTGGCCGGAGAAAGCGGCGTGCCCAATACGGTGACGGGCTTGATCCTGCGCAACCGCCTTTACGACACCGTCTTTGAAGTCGTCGTGTTTTCTACGGCCATTCTGGGCGCGCAGTACCTGCTGGCGGATGAGCGACCGACGGCCAATGTAGCTCAGTTTACCGATATTCCCTCAATTGTGTTGGCGCGGGTGGGGGCCACCATCTCCGCTCTGATTGGGGTGGAGCTGGCCATTCGGGGTCACCTGACGCCGGGCGGGGGGTTTGCTGCCGGCGTGGCGGGAGGAACGGCGATTGGCTTGGTGGCGATCACCGCCTCTTCGACCTGGATGGAGGCCATCTACAAGCGGTGGCAAGCCGCGATGTGGGAGAAGCTGTCGGTGGTGACGTTTATCGGGGTGGCTGTAATCGCCCTGGCCGGTTGGGAACTACCCAAGGGCGAGCTGGGGGCACTTTTTAGCGGCGGCTGGATCCCAATCCTCAACATTTTGGTGGCCATCAAGGTGGCGCTGGGATCCTGGGCGGCGATTTTAATTTTTATTCGCTACCGCGGCTTGTTATGAAGGCTCGAACGGGTTGATAACGCTCGTGTCAAGCCAATACATCGTGGGCGGTGTTATCTTCTTGCATCCGCTCGAAGTCCGAATCTTCACCAATGTTTGGGATCGATCCGAGCACTTGGCAAAGGACTTTTTTGCAAGTTGGAGTAAGACTTGCTTGAGGATTTTGCGATGTTCGGCTTCTGCACTCCCACCGTGAGGCCTAGCCCTTTCTTTCAGAACTTTGACAATGGCCCCATCAACGTTGCGAACAATTGGAGTGGCCGTAGAGCGTCTCCTCGATCGGCAGATCCATGGATGGCTTTGCCGCAAAGATAGCGTTGACAGCAGGACGTTTCCCTGTCCGTTGAGCAACTTGACCTGCAGGCGACCTCTACAATAGAAGGCTGACCCTGCCACCCCTGGGATCCCTATGCCGCGCCGTACCGACATTCACAAGATCTTGCTCATCGGAGCGGGGCCGATCGTCATTGGCCAAGCCTGCGAGTTCGACTACTCCGGCACCCAAGCCTGCAAAGCCCTGCGAGAAGAGGGCTACGAGGTGATCTTGGTCAACTCCAACCCGGCCACCATCATGACGGATCCCAGTATGGCGGATCGCGTCTACATCGAGCCGGTGACGGCGGACTTCGTGGCCCAGATCATCGAGCGGGAGCGCCCCGATGCCCTGCTGCCCACCATGGGGGGACAGACGGCCCTCAATGTAGCGGTGGAGCTGGCCCGGCGCGGGATCTTGGACCAGTACGGGGTGGAGCTGATCGGGGCCAAGCGGGAGGCCATCGAAAAAGCCGAGGATCGGGAGCTGTTTAAGCAGGCGATGCAGCGGCTTGGCCTGGCGGTGCCGCGCTCGGGGCTGGCCCGCAGCCTGGCCGAAGCCAAGCAGATCGCTCACGAGATCGGCTATCCCCTCATCATCCGCCCCGCCTATACCCTGGGGGGCACAGGGGGAGGGGTGGCCTACAACCAAGAAGAATTTGAAGAGATCTGCGCCGCCGGCCTGGAGGCCAGCCCGGTCTCTCAGATCCTGGTGGAGGAGTCGATCATCGGCTGGAAGGAGTTTGAGTTGGAGGTGATGCGGGATCTGGCGGACAACGTGGTGATCATCTGCTCGATTGAAAACATCGACCCCATGGGGGTTCACACTGGCGACTCCATCACCGTGGCCCCGGCCCAGACCCTCACCGACAAGGAGTACCAGCGGCTGCGCGACTACGCCATCGCCATCATGCGCGAGATTGGGGTGGAAACGGGGGGATCCAACGTGCAGTTTGCCGTCAACCCCGCCAATGGCGAAGTGCGGGTGATCGAGATGAACCCGCGGGTTTCCCGCTCTTCTGCTTTGGCCAGCAAGGCCACTGGGTTTCCCATTGCCAAGATCGCCGCCAAGCTGGCCGTAGGCTACACGCTGCCGGAGCTCCCCAACGACATCACCCGCAAAACCCCGGCCAGCTTCGAGCCCACCCTTGACTATGTGGTCACCAAGATCCCCCGCTTTGCCTTTGAGAAGTTTCCCGGCTCGGAGCCGGTTTTGACCACGCAGATGAAGTCGGTGGGGGAGGCGATGGCCATTGGCCGCACCTTCCAGGAGTCCATCCAGAAGGCCTTGCGATCCCTGGAGATCGACCGCCCCGGCTTTGGCAGCGACCGGCCTGAAGTCTTCCCCACCCCAGAGGAGGTGCGGGCCAACCTGCGCACCCCCAACCCCTTGCGCCTCTTGACCATCCGCACGGCTCTGCTCATGGGCTTTTCCGTTCAGGAAATTGCTCAGCTTACCCACATCGATCCCTGGTTTATCGACAAGCTGCAGGAGCTGGTGGAGGTGGAGCAGGTCCTCAAGGGGCGGGAATTGGGATCCCTAACGGCCGAAGACCTGCGCCATCTCAAGCAGATGGGCTTTAGCGACCGACAAATTGCCCACCTGACCGGCTGCACGGAAGCCCAGGTGCGGGATCGCCGCAAGGCCCTGGGGGTGATCCCCACCTACAAAACCGTGGACACCTGCGCTGCCGAGTTCGAGGCGGCCACCCCTTACCAGTACTCCACCTACGAGAGCGAATCCGAGACCTTCCCCACCGCCAAGCCAAAGGTGATGATCCTGGGGGGCGGTCCCAACCGCATCGGCCAGGGGATTGAGTTCGACTACTGCTGCTGTCATGCCGTCTTTGCCCTCAGACGCCTTGGCTATGAGACCATCATGGTCAACTCCAACCCCGAGACCGTTTCCACCGACTACGACACCGCTGATCGCCTCTACTTTGAGCCCCTGACCTACGAAGAGGTGATGAACCTCGTCGAGGCCGAGCAGCCGCTAGGTCTAATCCTGCAGTTTGGCGGCCAGACCCCCCTGAAGCTGGCCCAGGGGCTAGCCGCAGCCCAAGCGCCTATCTGGGGTACTGCTCCTGACTCCATCGACATAGCCGAAGATCGCGGCCGGTTTGGGCGCCTGCTCGAGGAATTGGGGATCCGCCAGCCGGCCCACGGCATTGCCCGCAGCGTGGAAGAAAGCCTGGAGATTGCCCGCCGCATCGGCTACCCGGTGGTGGTGCGGCCCAGCTATGTGCTGGGGGGGCGGGCCATGGAGATTGTCTACTCGGATCAAGACCTGCGGCGCTACATGCAGCTAGCCGTGGCGGTGGATCCCGACCGTCCCGTGCTGGTGGATCAGTTCTTGGAGGATGCCGTGGAGGTAGATGTGGACGCCATCGCCGACCACACCGGGGCTGTAACCATCGGCGGCATCCTGGAGCACATTGAGCAGGCCGGGATCCACTCGGGCGACTCCGCCTGTGTCTTGCCCAGCCGCACTCTCAGCCCTGCTGTGCTGCAGGTGATCCGCGACTGGACGGTGAAGTTGGCCCAAGCTCTCAAGGTGGTGGGGCTCATTAACGTCCAATACGCCGTCCAGAAGGAGCAGGTTTACGTTCTGGAAGCCAACCCGCGCGCTTCCCGCACCGTGCCGTTTGTCAGCAAAGCCATTGGCCACCCCCTGGCCGCCTACGCTGCCCAGGTGATGAGCGGCAAAACCCTGGCAGAGCTGGGCTTTACCCAGGAGGTGATCCCGCCCTACGTGGCTGTTAAGGAAGTGGTGCTGCCGTTTCACAAGTTCCCCGGCACCGACACGCTGCTGGGGCCGGAGATGCGCTCTACTGGGGAGGTGATGGGCATTGACACCGACTTTGGCCGCGCCTTTGCCAAAGCGCAACTGGCTGCTGGCCAAAACCTGCCCCTAGGGGGCACCGTGTTCATCAGCGTCAACGACCGCGACAAGCAGGCGGTGATCCCAGTGGCCCAGGAGTTGGTCAGGCTAGGCTTTCGCCTGCTGGCCACTGCCGGAACCCAGAAAGTTTTGGCCGAGCACGGGATCCCCGTCGAGAAGGTGCTCAAGCTGCACGAGGGCCGGCCCCACGTCATCGACACCATCAAGAACGGCCAGATTCAGCTTATCGTCAACACCCCTTCTGGCGGCGAAGCCCAACAGGATGCGCAGAAGATCCGCCGCACCGCCCTGGCCTACAAGATCCCTTTGGTCACTACTCTGGCTGGAGCCAAGGCTACTGCTGCTGCCATCCGCGCTCTGCAGTCAGGATCCCTGGGGGTGAAGTCCCTGCAGGAGTTTCACGCCGAAATTGGGCGATAGGAGCCTGCCGGGGTTGCTTTTCTGAAGAAATCCTTAAGACCTCCACCTTAAGAAATCCTGAAGTTCTCGACTGCAAAAACTGGCTCTTGAGGCCTGGGAAAAGGGGTGGAATATAAACTGCAATACTAATCTGCATGTTTGTATCGATAAATCAATTTATTTCACATTTTGGCTGCAGACGTTAGGTATCCTTGGCAGTTTTCTTGAGACTGTCTAGCGTGGAAGGAGAAGAATCCTCAGGGCGAGGCTGAGTAACTTCCTGAGGTCACTTTGCTAAGAGCAAGTGGGAGAAAGCTCTCCTCAAATTTTCTAGGAGTTGGCCTATGAGTGTGGTTGTTCGGCGCTCCGCTGCCGCACGGCGGCTCTGGAGCTGGGAAAGTTTTTGCCAATGGATCACTAGCACCGAAAATCGGCTTTACATCGGCTGGTTTGGCGTATTGATGATCCCGACGTTGTTGGCGGCGGTCTTCTGTTTTGTTATCGCTTTTATTGCCGCTCCGCCGGTGGATGTGGACGGGATCCGCGAGCCGGTGATCGGCTCTTTGTTGGGGGGCAATAACCTCATTTCTGCGGCGGTGGTGCCCACCTCAGCCGCCATTGCCCTGCACTTTTACCCCATCTGGGAAGCTGCCTCTTTGGAGGAGTGGCTCTACAACGGCGGCCCCTACCAGCTCATCGTGCTCCACTTTTTAATCGGCATCTGGTGCTATTTGGGCCGGCAGTGGGAGCTGAGCTACCGGCTGGGCATGCGCCCCTGGATTGCGGTGGCTTTCTCCGCCCCAGCGGCGGCTGCGACGGCGGTGCTCTTGGTCTATCCCATCGGCCAGGGCAGCTTTTCGGAGGGGCTGCCGCTGGGCATTGCCGGCACCTTCCACTTCATGCTGGCCTTCCAGGCGGAACACAACATCCTCATGCACCCGCTGCACCAACTGGCAGTGGCGGGGGTGTTCGGCGGCGCCCTACTGGCTTCTCTCCACGGCTCCCTGGTAACCTCTAGCCTGATCCGGGAGACTTCAGAAGAGGAGTCAGTCAATGCCGGCTACCGCTTTGGCCAGCAGGAGGTCACCTACAACTTCCTGGCCGGCCACTACGCCTTCTTGGGGCGGTTGGGGATCCCCAGCCTTGGCTGGCGCAACAGCCGCTCTGTCCACTTCTGGATGGCGGCCCTGCCTACCTTAGGGATCTGGGCGGCGGCAATCGGCATCGGCCTCATGGCCTTTAACCTCAACGGCTTTAACTTTAACCAGTCCCTCCTGGACAGCCAGGGCCGGTTCATCCCCACCTACGCCGATCTCCTCAACCGCGCCAATCTGGGGATCCAGGCCATGCACGCCCCCAACGCCCACCACTTTCCTCTCTTGCTAGCGGCCAAGGTGGACTAGGGTCGATCCAGCCCGAAGGCACGGTGGGCGGCCTGGAGGGCACGCACCCCCTGCTCCCGCCGCACCACGCAGCTCACCTTAATCTCTGAGGTGCCGATCATCTCAATGTTGATCCCGGCGTCGGCCAGAGCCTTGAACAAACGGGCAGCCACGCCGGGATATGTTTCCATCCCGGCACCGACGATGCTGACTTTGGCAATGTCGTGGTCGGTCTCGACCCCCGCCGCCTGCAGCTCCTCGGCCACCTGCCGGCACACGGCCTCAGCCGCCCTGGCCTGATCCTGAGGCACCGTAAAGGCGATGTCGGTGCTGGGGATCCCGTTGTGGTAGCCCCGCTGGCTTTGGATGATGGTGTCGACGATGATACCGGCAGCGGCCAGGCGTCCAAACAGATGGGCAGCCGTCCCCGGGCGATCCGGCACCTTGCGCAGGCCCAGCCGCGACTGCTTCAAATCCAGGGCAACGCCGCGCACCGGGTGGTCGCTTGGGCGGGGATCCCCGCAAGGGGCTGCCTTGACCCGATGCAAATGGGGGATCACCTGGAACGCTTCCCCCAGCGCCAGGGCGGCCTCCCCGGCCCGCTCGTCAGCCACCACACAGCTCACCTTGATCTCCGACATGGAGATCATTTGGAGATTGATCCCAGCTTCTGCCAGCACCTGGAACATCTGGGCGGCAATGCCCGGGCGGCCCATCATCCCCACCCCGGCAATGCTGACTTTGGCCACCGCCTCATCGACGATGACTTCCCTACACCCCAGCTCCTGGCCCACCTGCCGCGCCACGGCTGCCGCCTGGGCCGCCTGCGCCCGGCTGACGGTAAAAGCAATGTCGTTGATAGGGGATCCCTCGGCTGCACTGAGGTGGAGCGACTGCAGGATTAAATCGACATTGATCCCGGCTGCCGCAATTTCCTGGAACAGTTGCGCGGCAATGCCCGGGCGATCCGGCACTCCCACCAGCACCAACTTGGCCTGATCCCGATCCAGCTCCACCGTATCCACTGCCTGGCCCAGCTCAATGCTGCTGTCGGCGGGGCGAGGACGGGGAGGGGGAGCAAGAATGAGGGTGCCCTCGGATCCCGCCTGCAACGGTTCCAGGCTGGAGCGCACCCGCAGCTTGACGCCGTAGTTGCGGGCAATCTCCACCGAGCGGGGGTGGAGCACCTGCGCCCCCAGGCTGGCCAGCTCCAGCATCTCGTCGGCGGTAATCTCCGGCAACAGCCTGGCCTCGGGTACCTTGCGCGGGTCGGTGGTAAAGATCCCCGGCACATCGGTGTAGATCTCACACAGCTCTGCCCCCAAAGCCACCGCCAAGGCCACCGCTGTGGTGTCCGATCCCCCCCGCCCCAGGGTGGTGATCTCCAGCTCCGCCGGGCTGGTGATGCCCTGAAACCCGGCCACCACCACCACCTCTCCCCGCTCTAGGTGTTGCCAGAGGCGGTCGGTGTGGATGTGCAAAATGCGGGCCCGCCCGTGATCCCGGGTGGTAACAATCCCTACCTGAGCCGCCGTCAGCGAAACGGCAGGATAGCCCAAGCGCTGCAGCGCCAAGGCCAGCAGGGCAATGCTTACCTGCTCGCCCGTGGAAAGGAGCATGTCCCACTCCCGCCACTGGGCCGGTGTGGTCGGGGATCCCTGCAAGATCTGCTCCCCCAGCTCCACGAGGCGGTCGGTTTCGTCCCCCATGGCCGAGACCACCACCACCACCCGCTGCCCCCGATCCACCGTGTGGGCCACCCGCTGGGCCACGGCTTGGATGCGCTCGATGGAGCCGACGGAGGTGCCGCCGTACTTCTGGACAATTAAACCCGCTTGCATGGCTTGGGCTGAGCTGGTTGGACGTGGTTTGGATCCTACCCCGAACTAGGCCAAGGCCAGCCAGCTTTGCAAAAAGGGCGGCACCGGCAGCAGGATCAGCACCAGCAGCGTCAGCATCCCCAGCCCCAGCAGATCCCGCCCCTCGTCCAGCTCCGTGACGTCGTTGAGGGCCGGCTCGTCGGCGCTGGAGATGACAAACAGCAGCAGCGCCCACAAGAGTAGCCAGGGCTGCACCGTCAAAGCCAACAGCAGCACCAGCCAGCGAGCTACCCGGCCCACATTGGCTCCCATCTGCTGCCCGTACACCGCGTGGACAATGTGCCCCCCATCCAGTTGGCCCACCGGCACCAGGTTAAACGCGATCACCACCAGGCCCAGCCAGCCGGCAAAGGCCAGCGGGTGCAGATCGATCACCTGGCCCGGCTGCAACTGATCCCCCAGCACCATACGCGCCAAGATCGCCAGCAGCACCGAGAGGCGTGGGTCGATGCGATGGAAGCTAATTGGGGTGGGCTGCCCCTCCGGCACCGCCGGCGGATCCCCAGGCGCCGAAAAGGACAGCCCCAGCAGCAACATCGCCAAAGCAACCAGGCTGCCCGCCAGCGGCCCGGCAATGGCAATATCAAACAACACCTTGCGGTTGGGCACCGGCTCTTTCAGCTCGATGAAAGCCCCGAAAG
The DNA here is from genome assembly GCF_047502605.1 of Synechococcus sp. RC10A2. Classification (NCBI taxonomy): domain Bacteria; kingdom Bacillati; phylum Cyanobacteriota; class Cyanophyceae; order Synechococcales; family Synechococcaceae; genus Synechococcus; species Synechococcus sp. RC10A2. The sequence continues at coordinate 28,656 of NZ_JANSHP010000029.1, read as the reverse complement.
TTCCCAACACAAAGGGCACCGGGATGAAATAGGGCAGCGAGGTTTTGATGCCGTGGCGGCGGGCCACCCAGTAGCGGATCCCCTCATGGGATCCCAGAATGGCCAGGATCCCAACTGCGTAGGGCAACCCCTTCAGCAGAGACGGGAGATGCAGCAGCCGGTCAGGGCCGACCCCAGCCGCCTGGGCCCCGGCAGTGAGAGTCGTCCAAAAGGTAAACAGCAGCAGCCCCAGCGCCAGCAGAGGCCACTCCTGCTGACGGGTTAGGGAGCGCCGTGCCGCCGGGTTGGGCACCAAGGCAAAAAAAGGCTTGCCGGCAAACCCCTCCTGCAGCACCACCAAGAAGCGTTTGCCAAAAGTGTTTTCTACATTGCGCTGCACCCGCTCATAGGCTTCCGTGGGATCCGCCCGCAAATTGCCGCGGCAGATGATGGCCTGGGGACGGTACTCCACGCTTTGCAAATAAAAAACATTCCAGGGGAAGCAGTGGCTGAGCTTTTCTCGCGGCACCTCCGAGATGGGGGTGTGGACAAGAGCTGCCGAGGCCAGATCTGCAGCACTGTCCTCCTTTTCTTCCTCTGCTTCAAGCAAAGACTCGCGATCCGATCCCGCAACCGGCGAGGTGTTTTCCGCCCCCGGTTGAGAGCCTGCCGTTGGAGGTCGGAGGCGCCCCCGGCGTACCAAAGTCATGCTGGTAAAATAGGAAGCCAGAAACAGCCCCAACATGAGCAGGGGGGGCATTTCGTACTGAAACACCTGACGCCCCAGCACCCAGATCAAAGGGGGCATCATCATCACCAGCCACAGGATCCGCCAGGGCACCTTGGAGAGGCGGGCCACACTTTTTTGCAGCAGCAGGTAGGTTGCAGAACCCACCAGTGCCAACAGGATCCAATCTGCCATGAGTTGCAAAAAACAGAGGAGAACACCTCTACCAAGCTAGCGGCAAACCCAATCTCCCTGCTATGGCCAGCAGGGGGGATCCCTCAAGAGCCAAACTTTTGCTTGGCCTGCTCGTAAACTGCCACTGTGATCTTCTGGATCCCGGCTTCGCGGGCAAACTGTTCAATCTTCTTACGGGCAGCCGGACGCACAAAGAAGGGGATTTCTTTAAGGCGCGCCTCTGCTTCTGGCGTCCACTCTATCGCTTCGTCCATCCCCCCTGCCCTCAACGCAACATCCACGCCGGCAGGAGAGTGTGCCCTGTCATGCCTCGCAGGGTGAAATAGACAAACAGCAGCAACAGCAGGGATCCCAGCACAACCAGGGCTGCCGAGGTCGGACTTTTGCGGTACAGGTTAACAAAAGGCTGTAAGCCAGCCCAGATCCCCCCCAGCAAGACGGTAATGAAGTAGGTAGGGTAGCGGGAGACATTCTCCACAAATTGATCTTCCAGTCGACGAGGAGGCTGCGGCTGTGGCATGGGCAGATCGCAATCCAACAACTTCCCCTCAGTTTGCCACAGAGACCGGTTTCTGTCCCCCCGGCTGAAGAGGGATAGGAACCAGGGGGAAGCCGCCCAGGCTCAGAACCGCGAGAACCTGATATGGTAGGCGTTATCCTGCCTGCTTAGCTCAGCCCAGCCACCCACTCTCTGGCCTGATGCGAGAATTGCCCCCCGATGCCCTCAATCGCGCCGGTGACCTGCTTGGGGAACAGACCCTGGCGCTGATGCGCGTCCAGGAGGCTTTGGATCAACTGGAGGCAGCCATTCTCAGCAGTCCTCGTCTGTTCTGGTCTCGCACCCTTATCGACGAAGAGAAGATCCTGGAGCAGTTGGACTTCATCCGCCTCAACCTGCCCACAGCCTTGGAGGAAGCCGAGGAGGTGCTGCGCCAGCGGGATCAGATTTTGGCCGAGGCCCATCGTTACGCCCAGGAGATCGTGGCCGTGGCCCAGCGCCGCGCCGAGCAGCTCGTCAGCGAATCGACCATCCTACGCCAGGCTCAAGCGCAGGCAGAACAGTTGCTGCGACAAACCTACCAACAGAGCGAGGAGGTGCGGCGACAGACGCTGCAGGAGTCGGAGCGCCTACAACGGGAGGCCCATCATTACGTGGATCAGGTTTTGCAAGACCTAGAGCTGCGGCTGTTGGAGTCTCTGCGGGTGATCCGCAACGGGCGACAAAACCTTCAGACCTAAATTTGTGCTCGACCAGAGAGTGTTCATCGGTTCAGTTTTAGGCCAATATAAAAGGTAGCATCCGGGCTTCTTTACCCTGCGGATCTGTGGTAACCAAACTAACCTCCGCCAGGAAAGACGAAGACAAGTCTCGGATGGGCGGCCAGGAACTCGACGCGCTGTAGATTGCTGCTGCAGGCAAGGAACCTCGAGCTTTTGTGGCAAGCTGGCGCAGTTCTCCCTTCGCTTAACTGAGAGCGTGTGTTCCTCTTCTCAGCGATTGCCCCAACATTGGACTCATCGAGCTACCTTCCGCGGCGGGCTCTGTCCTCAGCCTGCGAGTTCCGGCTTTTACCCCTTTTGGGGAACCACTCAGTCGTCTAGGAGATTCTATGACCATTGAACCGAAAGCCCGTAAGAACCGCGAAAATGCCAACTCCCGTTCCCGCAGCCGTCGCCGTGAATCGGCCAAAGGGATCAAAGGGGCCAATCCAGCCGCCAGCCTCTCCCTGCCGAAGTTGATCCAAGAGAATGCTGTGCTCCAATCTCGCAGCCAGTTGTTGCTGATGTACAGCGACTTCCAAACCGAAATGCCCAACGACGGCAAAACCGGCGTTGGCACCTGGCTGCAGAACCGCCTCAAGGAGTACGGCATGCCCAGCCTGCTGCGTTTTGGCCCGCGCTCCTGCCCCCAGGTTTTCCGCCGCGATGAATTTTCTGAGTGGATGACGCTAGCCCTCAATGCCGTCAGCCCCAAAGACGAGAGCGCCAGCTAGGAGAGGTAGACTCTCGTCGGGGCAGACCTGAACTACGCTGAAGAGACTGCGCCATTGGGTTCAGCCGGGAAAGTTCCTTCTGCCTGCTTCTCTCAACATAAGGATGTCGTTGGGATTTTCCCGGCTTGCTCTTCTTAGTTAGTGGCCGACACTCGCGGGGCAACCCAAAGCTTTTTCCCGGAGGCTGGTCTTGTTGCCCCGCAGAGCAGAAAGGTTCTGGTCTGTTCAGCGCAAGGGGAAGGTCAGGCAGCAGCAGGTTTTGCAGCTTTCATCGGCCCAGGGCTCCCGTTGTGCCCGTTTACGGGCTTTTTCTCATCCTCCGACAACAATAGGTCGCGGATAAGCCGGGCTGCCGAGCGTTGCAACCAGCGGGAGGCCAATTGCCGGCCCAGTTGCTGGGCTTCCGGCTTGGTGGCTATCTTGGCGACGATGGGCAGAAGCTGCAGCGGCTGAAAGGTCGGGTTGCGGCTGAGGAGTTCCCACAGACGTTGCAAATGAGCCAAGCCGTCTGAGGTGCCGTTCCCCGAGCTGGAGAACAGCACATCCACCAGCCGCTCCCGCAAGAAAGCCCCCCGCTCGGAAAAGATAAAATCGACGGCCTTTTCCAGGGATCCCTGCAGGTCAAAGTCTTCGCTGTTGGCGGCGTTGCGCAGCAGGTTCTCCAGGCGGTTCCAGCGGAATTGCCCCTGGTTAAACAGCAGCTCCCGCAGGGCGGCGCGTAGCTCTGGAGCCGGGTCGGTGAGCAGCCGCTGGGCCACATAGGGATAGGCCACGCTCAACACCTTGAAATTGGGATCCAAACTGATGGCGATCCCCTCCAGGGTGAGCAAAGAGCGGATGATCAGGGCGTAGTAGGCAGGCACGCGGAAGGGAAAATCGTACATCACCCCCGAGAGCTTATCCGTGATGCTTTTGAAGTTCAGCTCGGCCACGGAGCTGCCCAGGGCCTCGGCAAAGACAGCTTCCAAAGCGGGAATGATGGGGGTGAGATCCGTATCGGGATCCAGGAACTCCAGATCCACGTAGTCCTGCGCCAAGGCAACAAAATCCCGGTTCACCAAGTGGACGATGGCCTTGATCAGGCCGTAGCGCTGGTGGGGCTGGATGGTGCTCATCATGCCAAAGTCGATGTAGGCCAGCCGCCCGTCGTGCATGGCCAAGAGGTTGCCCGGATGGGGGTCAGCATGGAAAAAGCCATGCTCCAAAAGCTGCTTAAGGGAGCAGTTAACCCCAATCTCGATCAGGTGCCGTCCATCTAGCCCTGCAGCGGCAATTTTGTCGAGTTGGGTCAGCTTGATGCCGTCGATCCACTCCATCGTCAGCACCTTGGTGCGGGTGTACTGCCAATAGATTTTCGGGGCGTAGATGGAGGGGTGGCGGTACAGCTCCAGGAAGCGCTCAGCGTTGCGGCCCTCTTGGGTGTAGTCCATCTCCTCGTAAAGCCGCCCGGCAAACTCATCCACAATGCCCACCAAGTCGCTGCGGATGCGGCGGAAGGTGCGCTTGGCCCAGGCGGCCAGGCTGCGGATGATGTACATGTCCAGGGAGATGCGCCCGATCAAATCGGGCCGCTGCACCTTGACGGCGACTTTCTCCCCTGTGTGCAGATAGGCCTGGTAAACCTGCCCCAGGCTGGCAGCGGCAACCGGTTCCGGGCCGATCTCGCGAAAGATCTGCTCTACCGATTGGCCGATCTCCGACTGGATAAGGGCAAAGGCGGTGGCATTGTCGAAGGGGGGCAGCTCATCCTGAAGCTTGGCCAGTTCTTCTAAAAAAAGAGGCGAGACCAGGTCAGGACGGGTGGAGAGAGCCTGGCCAATTTTGATAGCTGTCGGCCCCAATTCCGTGAGGATCTCCCGCAGCCGCGCCGCGTGCTTGGGCCGATTTTTCAGCTCCACCCCTCGCCAGCGATCCCAAAACACCCAGGCCAACAGACCCAAAAAGGGGGTGATCAACTGGAATAGACGCCCCAGCACCAGATCCCAGCGCCCCCGGTATTGCTCGGCCAATTGCTCCGGATCGTAGCGCAGGGCTGGCTGCGACAGGGTAACCTCAGCCCCCGCCGCTGCCGAAGCCGGTCGAGGCTGGGTTGCCACTGGTTTGGTTACTGCTGCTGTTGACGGTATTGCGCCCATAGAAGTCCCGACGGATCTCGTAACACATCTTAACTTGCTAGCTCGGGTGCGGTAAAAATGGTCTTCTCGACAAACCTGCGGGCGAACTCAGGCGAAAAGTAACACCCAACCGCTCAAGGGAAGTCGCGTAGAAAAAAGCTTTGGGCCTGAGGCAGACCCCTTACGACTGCTTTCCTTGAGGACTTGCAACCCCTGGGGGGCGTCTTTGAGGCAGTCTTCCTCTCCTGGTTCACTTGCAAGCCCAAGACTGTGAGTGGGCCAGCCTCAAAAGGGTCTTTACGGCGCTCTTTGATAAGGATTAGGATAAGGGTGCAAACTGATACAAATTGGTGCGATCCTGGGCAAGGGATCCACCACTATGCATGACAGCTTCCTCCCCCACAGTTTTATTGGTTGACGGCTACAACATCATCGGAGCTTGGCCCACCCTAAAGAAGTTGGCACGTCGCTCCCTGCTGGACTTGGCGCGTCTGCGCTTGGTGGAATCTTTGGCCAGCTACGTGGCTTTCCGCGGCTACCGGGCGACTGTGGTGTACGACGCCTATACCCAGCCCACTCCTGCCCGACAGGAGCGTTCTCCCTCCGGCATCGAGATTTTCTACACTGCTTACGGGGAAACTGCCGACGCCTGCATCGAACGGCTCTGTGCTCAGTTGCAGGCAAAGGCTTATCGGGTACGGGTGGCCACCTCAGATCGCGTCCAGCAGTGGGTGATCGGCGGCTACAACGCAGAATGGCTCTCGGCAGAACAACTGTGGGCAGAAGTGCAGCAGGCTCAAGAGCAGATCCGGCGCATCCAGCCCAAGCGGCTGCCGAGCAGGCGGGGCATTGATTTCTATTTGAACCCGGAGACCTTCTCTCGCCTCAACCGCTGGCGACTCTCCGGTCGGGATCCCGTACATTAACTGGCGAGGTGCTCCGAGGCAAACCTGATACCGGAGCAGGGTCTTTCTCACCCTGGCTGATATGGGTTGCCAAAGCCCTTCTCAGGGTAGGCAAAGGCGGGATCTGGCTTCAGAGATCCAGATCTGCTTTAATGTAGCGAATGTAGTGACGTCCCTGTTCTCTCCTTGGGGGGCTCATTTCAGGGATCCGACTATGGCGGATGGCGAATACAGGCCGGGGCTAGAAGGCGTTCCGGCCACGCGCTCTAACATTAGTTTTGTCGATGGCCAGGCAGGGATCCTGGAGTATCGGGGCATTCCCATCGAGGAACTGACGGCCCAGAGCACCTTTCTGGAGACGGCCTATCTGCTGATCTTCGGCAAGCTGCCGACGCAAGCCGAGCTGGACAACTTCGATCAGGCCGTCCGCAGCCATCGGCGGGTGAAATACCGCATCCGCGACATGATCAAGTCGTTTCCCGAGTCGGGCCACCCCATGGATGCCCTGCAAACCTGTGTTGCCAGTCTGGGGATGTTCTATCCGGTGCGAGAGGCGGATCCCGACTACGTGTTCGGCACGGTTACCCGTCTGCTCGCCAAGCTGCCGACGATGGTGGCGATGTTTCACCAGATGCGCCAGGGCAACGATCCCATCCCCCCCGACGACAGCCTGGATCATGCCGCCAATTTCCTCTACATGCTCTCCGGCAAGAAGCCGGATCCCTGGTTGGCCCGCATTTTTGACATCTGCCTGATCCTGCACGCCGAGCACACGGTCAATGCCTCTACGTTTGCCCTTCTGGTGAGCGCTTCCACGCTGGCTAACCCCTACAGCAGCCTGGCCACGGCGGTGGGTACCCTTTCGGGGCTGTTGCACGGGGGGGCCAACCAACAGGTGATGATGCTGCTGCGGCAAATCGGCTCGGTGGAAAATGTGCGCTCGTTTATCGAGGAGAAGCTGGCCAAAAAACAGCGCATCATGGGCATGGGTCACCGAGTCTACAAGGTGAAGGATCCGCGGGCCACCATCCTGCAGCGGCTGGCTGAGGAGCTGTTTGAGCGCTACGGCCACGACAAGTACTACGACATTGCCCTGGAGGTGGAGCGGGTGTGTGAGGAGTTGCTAGGGCCGAAGGGGATCTACCCGAATGTGGACTTCTACTCAGGGTTGGTCTACGCCAAGCTGGGGATCCCGGAAGATTTGTTTACGCCGGTATTTGCCATTGCCCGGGCGGCGGGTTGGCTGGCCCATTGGCGGGAGCAGTTGTCGGACAATCGCCTGTTCCGCCCCACCCAGGTGTACACAGGCGAGCGCCAGCAGCGCTACATCCCCATCGAGGAGCGGAGTTGAGGGCGGTTTGACAGGGCGCTGGGCCGGGATCCCAACTCAATAGAGCCCAAATTGGTGTGAGGTGGTGCGTTGAGCCTTTTGGATTCTCCTCTCTGGCGCGATGGGTTCACCCTCTTTTTGAGCATCGTGGTGCAGGCCATGCCCTTTTTGCTCTTGGGGGTGTTCCTTTCGGGGCTGATGGCGGTGTTTGTAGAGGGATCCCAGTTGGCCCGCTTCCTGCCCAAAGGCAAAATCGGCAGCGCGGTGGCTGGCGGTGCTTTGGGGTTCTTTTTTCCGGTGTGCGAGTGCGGCAACCTGCCGGTGGCCCGTCAACTGGTGATCAAAGGGATCCCACCCCACGTGGCGGTGGCTTTTTTGTTGGCGGCGCCGGTGTTTAACCCGGTGGTGATCTTTTCCACTTGGATTGCCTTTCGCTCCATGCCGGAGCTGGTGATCTACCGAGTTCTCTTTTCCTTCGGCATTGCGGTTGTCGTCGGCTTGATCTTCAGCCTGCAAAAGGATTTCCAGCCTCTGTTGCAGCCGTCAGTCTGGCAGGAGCTGCAGCGCAATTGCTCCCAAGAAGCTGATCCGAAGAACATCTCCCGCTCGCCGTTGTTGCAGGGGGGCACCTTCTGGATTGGATCCCAGAGCCCTGCTCAAGGGGCCTCTGGCGGATCCCTGGCCACTTTACAAACGGCTGAAGATGTGTATCGCTCTGCTCTGGCCGCTGCGCCTTCTCCCTCCAGGGGACAAAAAGGAGTTCTCCTGCTGCAGACCTGGGCCAAGGAGATCCGCGAATTGGGATCCGTGCTCATCTTAGGCTCGGCGATGGCGGCCCTGATTCAAACGGTGATCCCGCGTTCGTTTGTGCTGGATTATGGCCAAGATGCGCTGGTCTCGATCCTGATCATGATGGCGCTGGCCGGGATCATCTCCATTTGCTCGACGGTGGATGCCTTTTTTGCCCTCTCCTTTGCCGCCACCTTCACGCCGGGATCCCTGTTGGCCTTTATGGTGTTTGGGCCGATGGTGGACCTGAAGGCCATTGGCTTGATGCTGACTTTGTTCAGGCCCCGCGCCATTTTCTACTTGGTGCTCCTGACTTTTCAGTTCACTTTAGTAGGGGCTTTGGCCATCAATTACTACTGTAGTTAAAATCTTGGATAGGTAGTCCCCGCAGCGAACGATAGCTTAACTGCAGGGTCAGCGGCGATTAGGCTGAGATATTCAGAGTGCCAGGATCTCTGAGATTGAGAAGTTGGGCAGGAGGGCATTGTCCCGGCTGGAGCTGAAACGACTACATACAGGCGGCAGGATAGAACCGTGAGCAACCTATACTTTGCAGATTTTAACTTGTGGATTGCCCAAACAACCCAGCTCTTGCGGGAGGGACGTTGGCAAGAAATTGATCTAATCCATTTAATTGAAGAGGTTGAGGATTTGGGTAAGAGCGAACGGCGAGGGATGACCAGCCAATTAACTCGCCTTCTCCTGCATTTGCTCAAGTGGCAATATCAACCTCAGCGCCGCTCAGATAGCTGGTTGGATTCCATCACAGATGCGCGAACCCAAATTGAATTGGCCCTCGAAGATAGCCCCAGCTTAAGAGGATATCTGGCCGAGCAACTGGAAAAGAGCTATCAACGGGCACGCCGCCATGCAGCTCAGCAAACCGGTATGGATATCTCGGCCTTTCCGGAGACTTGTCCCTATGCTTTGGAGCTGGCCTTGGCAGAAGATTGGCTGCCAAGCCCCTCTCCTTTTGGAAGAGGAAACTCAGAGATCGCCTAAGGATAGAGACCTCTCGGCACTGTCAAGCAGAAGCCCGCCCTTGCCAACTGCGCATCTTGCCGGGGTTAAGCAACCCGTAGGGATCCACTTCTTCCTTGAATCGGATCTGGCGCGGATCCATCACCTTGCGACCCCCCTCTTCGATGATGTAGGTGTGAGGGTTGGCGATGAAGACTCCCTGCGCCTCGTGATAGCGCATGATCTCGTTGAGGCGTTCTTCAGTGGTAAAGCGCACAATTTGCAGGCCGACCGGGGCAACCTGGCCGCGTATGCGAATCCATTCCAGGTGCATCAGCACTTCGTCGCCAAAGTGCTCGTACAGGTGCTGCACCAACTTCAGCTCCCGGTCGGGCGGGAAAATCGATTGTAGATAGGTCAAATTGGGATCCACGCTGCGGCAGTGCAGGGTGGTGTGGTTCCAGGAAAATTCCCCCAGCGAGATCCCCTTGGCCGCCTCCTGCGCCGTTTTGTTGTAGACCACCTGGCCGCCATGTTCCCGAATTAGCTCCAGCAACGGCTCCAGGCTGGGCTCGGCCACCATCACCAGGGCCACGGCGGATCCCTGGGGCAAGTAGTCCTGCAGGGGGACGAAGTAACGAGGGATCGGCCAGGCGTGCAGGCTGATGAGTTTCTTGAGGATCCCATCTGCCTCGGCCAGGGCCTGCCCAAAGTGGGCGCAGGGCATAAACCCCACCTCAGGGGGAAAGGCCACCACCAGCTCTGCCCATGGGTAGGCCGGCGCCAGCGGGATCTCTACTTCTGTGATGATCCCGTTGAGGCCCCAGGCATGGCTGACTTTAAACACGTCGTCTCCCCGCAGCTCCAGGGCCCGCGGCTCCTCTTCGACTGTGATCACCCGCAGCCCCAAGATGTTGCCCCGATCCAGCAATTGGCCGTAGGTCACAGAGCCAATGCCGCCGCTGCCCCCGGCAATGAACCCCCCAATAGTGGCCGTACGGTAGGTGGAAGGGGCCATACGGATCTCCCAGCCCATCTCCCGGGTGTGTTTGTCGATGGCCATCAACTTGGCCCCCGCCTGCACCCGCGCCAAGCCCGGCTTTGCCCAAAGCACCTGGTTGAGCTTGCCCATGTCCAGGATCACACCCCCGGCCAGCGGGATACATTGGCCGTAATTACCGGTACCGGCACCGCGCACCGTAACCGGGATCCGCAGCCTGGCACAGGCCGCTGCCACCCGCATCACCTCGGCCTCATCGGCGGGGCGCACCACCAAATCTCCCCGCTTGTCGCTCAGTTGTCGGCTCAGCACGGGGCTGTAGTGGTAAAAATCCAACGACAACTTGGCCACCTGAGCCGGATCGGTGATGATCTCAATACCCTCTAAGTCAGAACGCAAAGCCTGCAGCTTGTCAGGAGCGGCAACGATCATGGGTATCCGTATTTGGGTGCAACGGTTCTTCAGACTCCATCATCGGCAGAAATTGCCTGCAAAAGGGTTTGCCGAGAACAGTATGGGAAGGATCCCTGTCCGGCCAGGTCGATTAGCCGAAGCGGCCCTCCACATAATCTCTTGTGGCTTGCTTGGTGGGGCTGTTGAAGATGACTTCAGTTCTGTCAAATTCAATCAGCTCGCCCACACGGTTGGATCCCACCAGCTCCACGCTAAAAAAAGCCGTCATATCCGAGACACGGCTGGCCTGCTGCATGTTGTGGGTGACGATGATGATGGTGTAGTCCTGCTTCAACTCCTTCATCAGCTCCTCGATGCGACGGGTGGAGATGGGATCCAACGCCGAGCAGGGCTCGTCCATTAAAATCACATCCGGCTGCACCGCCAGGGCGCGGGCAATACACAAGCGCTGCTGCTGCCCCCCGGACAAAGACTGGCCGTTTTCTTTCAACTTGTCTTTCACCTCGTCCCAGAGGGCGGCCCGCTTCAGCGAAGTTTCCACCACCTCGTCCAAGTCCACCTTCATCCCCAGCACCCGCGGGCCGTAGGCCACGTTGTCGTAAATGCTTTTGGGGAAGGGATTGGGCTTTTGGAAGACCATGCCGATACGCCGCCGCACCGCCACCGGATCGACTTCTTTGGCGTAGAGATCCTTGCCGTGGTAGGTGAGCTTGCCCTCTACACGAGCACCGGGGATCAAATCGTTGGTGCGGTTAAAACAGCGCAGGATCGTGCTTTTGCCACAGCCGGAAGGGCCGATAAACGCAGTAATCTGTCGGGCTGGGATGTCCAGAGTAACATTTTTTACCGCCAGATTGGAGCCATAGTAGACATTCAGGTTCTCGGTCCTGAAAACGTAAGAGGTCTGGTTAAGAGATTGAGTTTGCATGGCAGCACTCACAAAAAGAGCTAGAGTTCGACGAAGAGTTCGATTCAAGACTTTGTTGAGAATCCTCAGGCTATTTCCTGGTCTTGTACACCAAAAAGCGAGCGGTCAAGCTGGCCGCCAAAACAATGGCTAACAAAACCAAAGCGCCCGCCCAAGCCAGCTGCTGCTGCACCCTGTAGGGAATGATGGAGAAAAAGTAGACCATCACCGGCAAGGTAGCCACCGGGCCAAATAGATTAGTAGACCAGAAATTGTTGTTGAAGGCGGTAAAGAGCAGAGGTGCAGCCTCGCCTGCCGCTCGGGCCAAAGCCAGGATTAGCCCGGTTACGATGGCCGGTGCCGCTGCCGGCAAAACAACGCGCATTGTGGTCTGAAAGCGATTTGAGCCCAGGCCAAGGGAAGCCAAGCGCATGTCGGGCGAAACCAGCAGCAACGCCTCCTCGGTGGAGCGGACGACAATCGGCAGCATCAGCACGCCAAAAGCCACCCCTCCCGAGAAAGCCGAAAAGCCGGATCCCCTCACCACCACAGCATAGGCAAACAGGCCGCAGAGAATGGCCGGTACCCCCGTGAGCACATTGCAGGAAAACTTAACCAGATAAGCCAAGCGGGTGCCGCGACCGAATTCAGACAAGTACACTGCCGCCAAGATGCCGAAGGGAAAGCTCAAAGCCGCCCCCGTAGCCAGCACCATTAAATTGCCGACAATTGCGTGACCAAAGCCCCCTTCCGCCAGGCCAGGGGCAGGGTAGCGGGTCTGGGTGAGGACATCCCAATTTATCCGCTGGATGCCTTCCTTGCCCACATCCCACAGCACCCAAGATAGGGAAGCTATGATCACCGCCACAGAGAGGCCACTCAGCAGGGTTAGGACAATGCCTGTGTAATTGCGGACAGGGGCAATGGCGGCACGAGTAATGTCGATGTCAACCTTCTCAGGGGCAAGCTGTGCTGAGTCGGACATGATAACAGTGCTCCTTTATCTTCTTTCTGCTTCCCAAGTTACTGCTCCAAGTTTTGAAACTTGCGGATGATGATCTCGGCAACAATGTTGACCAATAACGTCAGCACCATCAGCACCACGCCGGCATACATGAGAGCCGAAACCTGCAAGCGTCCTGCCTCGCCAAACTGAGAGGCAATCAAGCCGGTAATGGTGGATCCCGGCTGCATTAGGGAGATATTGATGCGGTTGGCGTTGCCGGAAAGCATGGCCGCTACCATGGTCTCTCCCAGGGCCCGTCCCAGCGCCAGCATGATCGAGCTGACAATGCCCGACAGGCCGGCAGGGATCATCACCGTTAAGAGGGTCTCCCAGCGGGTTGCCCCCAGAGCCAAAGCGCCCTCTTTTAGGCTGCGTGGCAGAGATTCAAGGGTACTGCGGGTAATGGAGATGATGATGGGAGAGATCATGATCCCCAGCACCACAGCCACTATCAACAAGCTGGGCCCCCGCGGAGCCGGGCCACCCAAGAAAGGGATCCAACTCAGCGTCTGGTTAATGGCTCGAAAGATGGGCCGCACTGCTGGAATCAGCACAAAGATCCCCCACAGCCCCAGCACCACACTGGGAATGGCCACGATCAGCTCAACGGCAAAGCCAATCGGCTCCGTTACCCACTTGGGGGCAAAACCTTCCGCCAGGAAGATGGCAGTGCCAATGCCCAGAGGGATGGCAAAAATCAAAGCCACCAGAGAGGTTACCAAACTGCCATAAATCTGTGGTAGTACCCCGTAGATGTTTTCCACCGGGTTCCAGCGGGTAGTAACCAGGAAGCCCAAGCCAAACTGCTGAATCGCCGGCAGAGCCGCTTCGGTGGTTTGAAGAATCACCCAGATGAGGATAATGCCGGCAAACCCTGCCAAGGCCAGCGTCAGGCGGACAAAGCCCACATCAACAGCCCGAGACAGGCTCGCCTTTTTCTCAATGTCAACATCGATATCCGGGTTTGGTGGTGAACCATAACCCGTAGCCGCTGAAGTCATAGCCTCTCTCCCATGATCATCTTCGGTTCAAAACTTTCCTAAAAATCCCACCGTGCAAGGTAAGGCCAGCAGCCGACCGAGAAAGCCTCATCTGCCTCCTCAGCCGGCCACCAGCTCCACTCTAGTGGAGTTCAGGCTGCAACCCAGTCATCGCACCGCATTGGGGTTAACGGTGATGGCATCCAGCTCTGCAAAGATCCGCTGGATAGCCGCCTCAGGCATAGGGATGTAGTCCAGCTCCTTGGTGATGGCTTGACCCTCTGGCCCCTGGGTCCACTTCAGAGCCTCCACCAGCTTGGTCAGCTTCTGCTGATCGGGATACTCGCGGTACAGCATCACCCAGAACAAGCCCACGATTGGGTAGTCATTTGGCCCTTCAGGGTCGGGCACCAACAGCGCAAAGTCATCAGGAATGGGAGCATCCAGCGCCGAGGTAGCTGCCTCAGTCGAGAACTCAACAATGTTGCCCGCTTTGTTTTCCAAGCGAGCAGTGGTCATCTTTTCCAGCTTGGCATAGGACTGGTTCACGTAGCCAATTGCCCCTGGCTCCTGCTTGATGGTGGCGGCTACGCCCTCATTCCCTTGGGCTCCAATGCCAACAGGCCACTCGACAGTAGTACCAGCACCGGCTGTCCAATTAGGGCAGACAGTTCTGATGTGGTTGGTGAACACAAAGGTAGTCCCAGAACCATCAGAGCGGTGTACCCAGGTGATGTCCAGGGGTGGCAGCTTGTTTGCTATACCTGGGTTCTCGGCCTTGATGCGAATGTCGTCCCAGCGAGTGATCTCGCCGGTCACGATGCCGCAGTAGGTTTTCCGCTTCAGGATGAGCTCTCCGTCTTCAATGCCGGGCAGGTTATAGGCAAACTCGATGGCCCCTCCCGCCAGAGGCAACTGTAGGGGATCATAGCCGTATTTAGCTCGGAAGCTTTCCAGGCGAGCACCGGAGAAAGGCGCCTCGGAAGCGCCGAAGTCCACAGTGCCATTGATCACCTGCTCTAGGCCAGCACCACTACCGACAGACTGATAGCTGACTTGCACAGTGGGGTCTACGGTGCGGTTGTAGGCGTCAAACCAACGTTGCAGCAAAGGAGCCGCAAAGGTCGCGCCCGCCCCGGAGATTTGCACGGTTTGGGCTTGAGCCGAGGTCGCTGTTAGAAATCCTACTGTTAGAGCGGTGAGGGAGAAAGCAGAAAGCAGGGTTCGCATAGGTAATATCTGTGGCAAATCAACATCTTCAACTCTATAACCTCAAAGTTAACGGAAGGATATCTAAAGGTTAACTTTGGGTTAAGTCAAGAGAAAAATCGATATTTTTGAGTGTGCTGGCTCGTTTCCAAACCTCGATTTTCCATCTGGTGGTCTTGGCCAGTTTGGATTTCAGCAAAATCAGGATCCTGGAGCCCAGGATCCGCGAAAAGGCTTATGCTGCTGAACTTCTATCTCATTTGACAACCAATCAAACGGACACAACTTGAATAAGAGCTAAGCTTAGACGGCTGCAAAAAAACTGGATCCAGATCCAAGATGTGTAAAATTTGATACAAAGATGTTGCTCCCCTCTCGGCAAGCTTGGACATGATTTCAGCAGGGCGGGAAAAGCTCTGGCCAGAGCTTCTTCCGACTTTTGACAGAGAGAATTAGCTAGGAGATGGACTTCAACACTCCAGACGTGAGGCAGCTCTACATGTTCCCCGAGCAGAGAAAGATCTGGGCTCTAAGCTGGGATCCGCCCGCCCCCCATGAGGTACAGCAGGGCCATGCGCACCGCCACGCCGTGGGTGACCTGCTGCTCAATCAGGTTCAAGCCGGGATCCTCCATCACCTCGGAGCTGAGTTCCACACCGCGATTGACCGGGCCGGGGTGCAGAAGCTTGACATCCGGGTGGCACAGGCGCAGTCGTTGCCGCGTGAGGCCGAAGAAGTGATGGTACTCCTGCAAGCTGGGGAGAAGGAACTCGCCCATGCGCTCCTGTTGCAGGCGTAGGGTGATAACAAAACGCGCCCCTTCGAGGGCAGGCTCTAGCTGCCAATGGACAGGGAGCGTATGGCCGGGCACAAACTGGGCAAAATCCTTAGGCAACAGGGTGGGAGGGCCGGCTAAGTGAACCTCAGCTCCGGCAGCCACCAAGGCATAGATATCGGAGCGGGCCACCCGCGAGTGGAGAATATCGCCGACAATGGCGATTTTGATCCCTTGCAGCAACTCCAGACGGGGACGCCGGGGATCCAGATGGCTGCAGAGGGTAAACAAATCCAGCAAACCTTGGGTGGGATGTTCGTGCAGTCCATCCCCGGCATTGAGAACGCCCACAGGGGATCCGCGGCGGTCGATCTCGGCAGCTAATTGTTGGGGCACTCCTGCCTGGGCATGGCGAACGATCAAGAGATCGGATCCCATGGCCAGAAAGGTGCGGGCCGTATCCAAGAGCGTCTCCCCTTTGCTCAAGGAAGAGGTGCCTGGGGAAAAGTTGAGCACATCGGCCGAAAGGCGCTTGGCCGCCAGCTCAAAACTGGAACGAGTGCGGGTGGAAGGCTCGAAGAACAGCGTCACCACCACCTTCCCCTGCAAGGTGGGCACCTTGGGCAACCGCCGCGTCAACACCTCCTGGAAACTGGCGCTGGTCTGCAAAACCATCTGGTATTCTTCGGGAGTAAAATCCGCCAAGCCCAAGACGTGCTGCCGCTGCCAAACCATAGGGGATCCCTCAAATGCGCAAGCGGGCAAAGATCTCGTCCAAATGGGTTAGGTGGCGCCGCGGATCAAAACAAGCCTGCAGTTCCGCCTCGCTGAGGTGAGCCATCACCCGGGGATCCGCCAGCAGATTGGCGCGAAAGTCTCCCTGCGGCTGGTTCCAGGCGCGATGAGCATTTTCCTGCACCAGGCGGTAAGCTTCCTCGCGGCTAAGGCCCTTCTCCACCAAGGCTAGAAGCACCTGCTGGCTGAAGATGACGCCGCCGTAGAGGTTGAGATTGCGCTCCATGTTGCCGGTGTGAACCTGCAGGTGGCGCACCAGATCCGCCATGTTGACCAGCAGGTAGTGGCAGAGGATGGAGGCATCGGGCAGGATCACCCGCTCCACCGAGCTGTGGGAGATGTCCCGCTCGTGCCAGAGGGGAATGTTTTCCAGGGCCGAGACGGCATACCCCCGTAGAAGGCGGGCGATCCCTGTCAGTTGTTCAGACTTGATGGGGTTGCGCTTGTGGGGCATGGCGGAGGATCCCTTTTGGCCGGGGGCAAAGTACTCTTCGGCCTCCAGCACCTCTGTCCGCTGCAGGTGGCGGATCTCGGTGGCAAAGCGCTCCAGAGAAGAGCCAATCAAAGCCAAGGTCTGCACATACTCGGCGTGGCGATCCCGCGAGATCACCTGGGTTGAGACCGTATCCGGCTTGAGCCCCAAGCGGGCGCAGGCCAACTGCTCCACCTGGGGAGGCACATTGGCGTAGGTGCCCACGGCGCCAGAGATCTTGCCCACCGCCACCACTTCCCGCAGGCGAGCTAGGCGCTCTTGGTGGCGCAGGCACTCGGCCAGCCACCCTGCCAGCTTAAAGCCAAAGGTAATCGGCTCGGCGTGAACACCGTGGGTGCGGCCGATCATGAGGGTGTAGCGGTGCTGCCGAGCTTGGTCGCGGATAGCAGCGATGAGGTCGGCCAGGCGAGCTTGCAAGATCTCCACCGAGGCCACAAGCTGCAGGGCCAGGGCTGTATCCAACACATCCGAGCTGGTCAGGCCCAGGTGGATGTAGCGCCCTGCCTCGCCCACATGCTCGTTGAGGTTGGTTAAGAAGGCAATAACATCGTGCTTCACTTCCGCCTCAATTTCCAAAACCCGCGCCGGGTCAAAGGCGGCTTTGGCTCTGATCTCCTGCAGGGCTTCTTGCGGGATCCGCCCCAGCTCCGCTTGCGCTTCACAGACAGCCAGCTCCACCTGCAGCCAGGTCTGGAGCTTGTGGGCAGTGGACCAAATCTGGCCCATTTCGGGCAGAGTGTAGCGCTCGATCAAGGTGCCTTTTCCGTCGGTACAGTAGGATGAGCTAGGCTATTTTAGCCTTTGGCGTCCCCCCTCGAGGAAAAGCCGCTGGGGGATCCCTGCGGGCTTGGCTTGCGGTGTCGAAGGAGCAGCAAGGAGTTTGCAGATGACCGTCGGAGCTGTGCCAACTCAGGGAAAAAGAGCTTGGACAGCCGAAGAATTCATGGCGTTGTCCAGGGAGGGACATCGCTACGAGATTGTTGATGGGAAGCCAATTGATATGGGAAGCGCGGGGGCACTCCATGGTTATGTCTGCAGCCTCCTATTGGCAGCTTTGACCCCCTACGTTTTGTCCAACAAGCTGGGGATCGTTTTAGATTCCAGCACTGCTTTTAAGATGAAGAGTGGAAATTGGCGCTCCCCTGACATCTCTTTTTTTGCTAAAGAACGCTTGCAGGGCATGGCTGAACTGCCCACAGGATTTTTGGAAGGCGCTCCAGATCTGGCTGTTGAAGTGCTTTCCCCCCGCAATACGGTTGAAGAAATTCATGACAAGCTGGTGGAGTACTTTGAAAATGGCAGCCGCCTGGTTTGGCTGGTTCACCCCAGCGAGCACTACGTCCTGGTGTATCGCAGCTCTCAAGAGCCTGACCGCCTCCTGAAATCGGTTGATCTTCTAGAAGGTGAAGAGGTTATTCCAGGATTTGCCCTGCCGGTGGCTCATCTATTCCAGAAGCTTTCCTTGTAACATCCCCCCGCCCTCACTCTAGCCAATAGAGCTTGGGCCTCCCAACCTTGCCATTGGGCATTCCTGCCCCGCGTCACAGAACGACTTGGCAGAGGAGTCGGTATCTCGACCGTAAACTACCCGACCCTGACTGCTTCGCAGTACGGGGCGGGCTTTCGGTAGCCCTGCAGTTGGCAAGCCAACCACGGACCTCTAGGCTGGTTTACGACAGCCCCAAGTTTGGCAATCATGTTGGCCCCATTCCAGTCCGCATCCCCTTCCCATCCACAGTGCCCACACTTGAACGACTTGCCACTGCGATAGGATTGCGCAGGGTCGGGATGGATGTGCAAACACTTGTGACAGGTCTGCGACGTGTAGGCAGGCGGCACCAGAATCAAAGCAACTCCTGCACGCAGAGTCTTGTATTCCAGAAACTGCCTCAGTTGGTAGAACGCCCAACTGTTGGCCCTGCGTCGCTCGGCTTTGCTGCGGGGTTGTTGGTTGATACGCTCCCGTATCCCTGTCAAGTCTTCCAGAGCAATAGCGCTGTTGGTAGCTTTTGCCCTAGAGACAATAGCTTTAGAGATGCGATGATTGACCCACGCCTGAAAGCGCCTCTCCTTGCCAGACAGCCGTTGCAACAGTTCTCTGCATCTGCGCCGCGAACTGCGTGTGCCCTTACTGGCTTTGCGTTGGAGTGCCGCCCTCAACCGGGAGTAGTGGTCTCGGACTCGGTTCAACTGCTGTCCATTCCAGTTATCTCCTTCCGATGTATGGGCAATATCTGTCCTTCCCAAGTCCACCCCGATCACCTTGTCGGTATCTTGTTGCTTGGGTGGCTTTTCCTCTACGCAAATCTGGATGTAGTAGGAGCCATCTTTGCGCTTGACCAGCGTGGCAGCTTTTGGGTTGGAACCAGCCAGCATCCCACGCTGGTAGTTACCAATGGCTAGCTCAAAGCGTTCTCTCCCTTCAACCGTGGTCAGCGACACCGTCCAGTCTTTTTGACGGAACGAAAAG
The DNA here is from genome assembly GCF_047502605.1 of Synechococcus sp. RC10A2. Lineage (NCBI taxonomy): Bacteria > Bacillati > Cyanobacteriota > Cyanophyceae > Synechococcales > Synechococcaceae > Synechococcus > Synechococcus sp. RC10A2. The sequence continues at coordinate 9,614 of NZ_JANSHP010000029.1, read as the reverse complement.
ATGCGAGCGTCGTAGGTAACAAAGCCGCTCTTAAACTCCTTGACGGGACGCTTTTTCTGCTTAGCCACTTTGCGGGAACCCGCTACCCGTCTGCACACCTGTTGAGCCAAGTTACTGGACAAGCCAAACCGGGCTCGAATCTCGTAGTAGCAAAGGGATTGCAGCTTGACCGCGTTGACGATCTTCTCCTGCGTGTTCTGGTTGACCCAGTTCAATGCCTGTACAAAGGCATCCATCGTCGCGTCCAATTTGGCGGCTTGCGACGGGGACACCTTGAGCTTGCAGGAGATGGTCAGGACTTGGCTCATAAGTTCATTGTACTTCATCAAAGCGCATTCCTCCCGGCACTGACCCTACGGGTACAGTGCGGGGCTCCTGCGATTTCTAGCTGACTTTCCCGCCAGAGCGCGGAACTTGTAGCTCCCCGCACCCCTTGCAAGTTAAGTGCAGGGGGTTGCCCCTCTCGCCGACGGTCTATATTGAACTAGTTCGGGATCCGAAGAGGACGTCATTAGCGGTGCGGAGCACAATCAAGTGTCGATGGGGAAGGATAGCTCTGATAGGTTTCTTGGCAGCATTCCTCGCTCCTGCCCCTGCCATCTCTTTGCCTGCCTTCCCACCTCCTCCTGAGAAGACCTCGGCCCCAAACACCGCTTCCGAGTTCAACTGGCAGGGATCCCTCAAGTTGCTGCGGGGGGATCCCGTAGCTGCCCTGGCGGATCTGGATCGGGCGGTGCAGTTGGATCCCAGCTATGCGCCGGCCTATGTGAACCGCAGCTACGTCTACAACCAGTTGCGCCAGCCGGAAGAAGCTCTGGCCGATGCGGAGCGGGCCATTCAGTTGGATCCGCGAATTCCAGAAGCCTACTTCAGCCGCGGCGTGGCCCACCTGCAACTGGGGGATCGAGAAGCGGCGATGGCCGACTTTCGCCAGGCCTTGGCTCTCTTTTCCAAGAGCGGCAACTTTGCCGACCAAACCATCCTGCAGCAACTGCTGCGCCAGTTGGGGGTGGATTAGCCTTGAGTCTTTAGAGACTTGCGTTCTCCCAACCACTCGGCCAGGGAAACTGCCTGAGCCTGCAGCCCAAAGACCTGACAGAACGACTCCACCAGCACCGGAGCTACGGCAGCCATCGTTACCTCTGGACAAAAGTGCACTAGGGATCCCACCGGGCGATCAGGGATCCCACAGGGCACGATGGCCTCGAAGGCCGACAGATCGGGGCAGACATTCAAGGCAAAGCCGTGGTAGGTCACCCAGCGGGAGACCTTGATGCCGATGGCCGCCACTTTGCGCCCCTCCACCCAAACCCCTGTGAGGCCAGGGATCCGCTCCCCCCGCAGGCCAAAGTGGGCCACAGTTTCAATAAGCACCTGCTCCAGTTGGCGCAGGTACCAGTGGAGATCCAGACGGTGGCGCCTGAGGTTGAGGATCGCATAACCAACCCACTGGCCTGGCCCGTGGTAAGTGACTTCGCCGCCGCGCTCTACCCGCAGGATTTCTGGCTCTTGTTCAGAAGGAGATTCCGGGTGGATAGCTGGGGATCCTATCTGTCCAGCCAAGCTCTTGAGGAACTTGGGATCCGCCCCTGCCCCCAGGGTGTAGACCGGCGGGTGGGTGAGCAGTAGGAGCCCATCTGGCAGCTGCGGATTGCAGATCAGGCGAGCCACCCTGGCTTGCTGCCAAGCCCAAGCGGTGCGATAGGGCACTTCTCCCGCCAGGTGAACCTCCAGAGGCGGAGATCCCAAAGAGCGCTCAAACACCTGCGAGGACATCTCAAAGACGGTTTTGCTGGAGAGCTCGCTGTGCCACCAGAAGATGACCAAAAGACCCCATCCCAGCAACGTCCACCTAGCCTACCGGCAGGTTGACCTGCGCCCGCAACCGCTCCAACAGGGCCCGCGGCTGCAACAGCCCCTCAATGCGGTCAATCGGCTTCCCATCTTTGAAGAGGATCAGCGTTGGCACCGCTTGAATGCCCCAGCGAGCAGCGATGGTTGGGTACTTTTCGGTGTCAACCTTCACAAAAGTAACCGCATCCCCCACCTGAGGTTTTACCTGCTCCAACACTTGCGCCATAACCTGACAAGGGCCGCACCAGGAAGCATAAAAATCCACCAGGATCGGGGTTTTGGATCCCTGAATCATGTCGGCAAAACTTTTGAATTGCTGTTTGTGCGCCATAGGAAACTCCCAGAGTGTTCTGAAAAGCGTAAACTACCCGACCCTGACTGCTTCGCAGTACAGGGCGGGCTTTCGGCAGCCCTGCAGTTGGCAAGCCAACCACGGACCTCTAGGCTGGTTTACGGCAGCCCCCAAAAGCGCAATCACCTTCGCACCGTTAAAATCCGCATCCCCTTCCCAACCGCAGTGCCCGCATTTGAACTGCTTACCCTTGCGATAGGATTGAGCGGAGTCGGGATGAATATGCAGGCACTTGTGGCAGATCTGCGAGGTATAGGCCGCAGGGACAGCTACCACTTTGACACCCGCCCTCACAGCCTTGTATTCGATAAACCGCCGCAGCTGGTAGAACGCCCAGCTATTGCTACGCCGCCGCTCCTCATGACTGCGGGGGTGTTGATTGGTGCGTTCTCGAATGCCGCTTAAGTCCTCAATGGCAATGCAGGCAGAAAGAGATTGAGCTGCTTTAACGATGCGCTTAGCGATACTGTGGTTCACCCAAGCTTGAAAGCGTCTCTCTTTGCCAGACAGCCGTTGCAGCAGTTGACGGCATCGCCGCCTGCAACTGCGGGTGCCCTTACTGGCCTTGCGCTGAAGAGACGCTCTTAACCGACAGTAGTGATCTCGGACTTTGCTCAGCTGCTGTCCATTCCAGTTGTCTCCTTCGGAGGTATGTGCAATGTCTCGCCGTCCCAGGTCAACCCCAATCACCTTGTCGGTGTTCTGTTGCTTGGGGGGGTCTGCCTCGACACAAACACAAATCTGGATGGAGTAGGAGCCGTCTTTGCGCTGGACTAGGGTGGCCGATTTGGGGTTAGAGCCAGCCAGCATTCCCCTCTGGTAGTTGCCAATGGCTAGCTCAAAGCGTTCTCTTCCATCAACCGTGGCAAGCGACACTGTCCAGTCTTTCTCGCGAAACGAGAAGATACGTGCATCGTAGGTAACGAACCTACGCTTGAACTCTTTAACTGGACGGTTGCGCTGTCTCGCCACTTTGCGAGCGCCTGCCACCCGTCTGCAGACCTGCTGGGCCAGATTACTGGACAAGCCAAACCGAGCGCGAATCTGGTAATAGCAAAGGGATTGGAGTTTGACTGCGTTGGCGACTTTCTCGGGTGTGTTTTGGTTGACCCAGTTCAACGCCTGCACAAAGACATCCATCGTCGCATCCAACTTTGCGGCCTGCGACTGGGACACCTTGAGTTTGCAAGCTACAGTCAGGACTTGGGTCATGGTTCTATCATAACTTCCGCATTCCTCCCGACACTGACCCTACGGGTACAGTGCGGGGCTCCTGCGATTTCTAGCTGAAATGAAATCTATTTGTAAGCTAACTGTTTGAGACTAAAAATTAGGTAGGGATCCCGCTACGGCCTGCTTCAGTTTCCCGGTAGGATGGCTAGGGTTTGGGAGAAGAGCTAGAGCGTACCTGTAGTCTAGGGTGTTGTGGTGGACAAAGGGGCAGACTTTAGCAGGGTTTAAGCACTTGTCTTTTTTTGAGGAGTGGGATCCCAATGGCAACAAGTAGCAGCATGGTGAATCGTGGCGTGTTGGCTGCAGTGCTGGCTGGGGTAGGACTCAGCCTATGGGGGGCTTGGCGTTGGCTTTGGGATCCCTGGGGCTGGGCTCAGGTAGTGGCCGGGTTGCTGCTGAGTTTGGGCAGCTTGCTCTACTGGCTCAAGACCCGCCCCGCCGATCACCTGGTGGTGGAGCCCCAAGGCTGGCGCATCAGCCGCCACACCCCCGAGCACTGGGTCATTCAAGCGGAGTTTGTGGCTCGCAACCTCAACCCCCTTTTGGAAGTCACCTTGGCCCAGGTGGAGCCGCGACTGCATTTGCTCAGCGCCGGATCCCTAGAAGGCATTCACAACCGCCTACGCCTGCGCTCTCGCCATCCGGATCTTCCCCCCCGCCAAGACAACTACTGGCAGGCCTACATCATCACCCCCCAGAACCAGACTGGCCTAGAAGTCGAGATCGAGCTGAAGGGGGAAGGGCTGGCCCATTTGCGCTCGGCCTGGCTGGAGTTGGACTACATCCAGTACGGGCGGCAACGGCGCACCCTGAAGACCAGCCACCTGATCCTGCCCTTGCAGGAAGTGGAGCCCTTGCCAGAGCTGAACTGGCAGAAGCAGGGATCCCTCCTTTGGGCCGCCGTTCCCACCCATCTGCTGACCCCCAGCGATGACTTGGCCGAGGTGCTGCAGCGGTACGTGAGCCCTCACGTCCAGCCTGGGGATGTGGTGGCTATTTCCGAGAGTGCCGTGGCCATTGTGCAGGGCAACTTTCGCCATCCTCTCCAAGTCCAACCCGGCTGGCTGGCACGCACCCTGTGCTACTTCTTCCCCTCCAAGACCAGTCTTTCAAGCTGCTACGGGATGCAGACTTTGATCGACTGCTCCGGGGCCTGGCGGGTGCTGGCGGCCTTTGTGGTAGGATCCCTGGCCAAATTGCTGGGGATCCGCGGAGCCTTCTACGCCCTGGCGGGGGAGCAGGCGGCCTTGATCGACGATGTCACCGGCACTTTGCCCCCCTACGACCAGTTCATCGTCTTGGGGCCGCGGGATCCGGCCAAGCTGGTGGCCGAGCTCCATGCCCAGACCGGCTACGAGGTGGCCATTGTCGATGCCAACGATCTAGGCGAAGTAAGCGTTCTGGCAACCAGCCCTGGCGTGGAGGAGGAGCTGGTGGAGCAGGCGCTGCGCAAGAACCCAGCCGGCAATGCGGCAGAGCAAACGCCGATTGTGCTCATCCGGAAGCGGCTGCCGGCATAGAGTTCGTCTGAGACTTGAGAACCTGCATCGCCTGGTGGGTCGACAAGAAGAAGCGCTCGGCGCCCACTTTCTCCACAAACCCAGCCCTTTTGAGGCGATCCATCACCGGCCCCTTCACCTCGGCCAGGGCAAAGCCCACCCCCATTTGCTGCAGACGTTCTACCAACTGGGCCAGGGCCTCCAAAGCGCTGCCGTCGACGAAGTTAATGGCGCTGGCCACCAGCAGCACCTGTTCCACTGCTGGCCGCGCTGCTACCTCCTGCAGGATGGACTCCTGCAGGTAGGCCGCGTTGGCAAAAAACAGGCTTTCATCCACCCGCACCGCCAAGATGCGCGGATCGGTAATCACCTCATGGCGCAGCACGTTGCGGTAGTGCTCGGTGCCCGGCACCTGGCCAACAATGGCGATGTGGGGACGGCTGGCCCGCCAAAGAAAGAGCAGGATGGAAACCAGCACCCCCAGCCCAATCCCCGGCTCCACCCCGATCCCCAACACGCTGGCAAAGGTGACCAGCCAAACCAAGGCATCGCCGCGGTCGTAGCGCCAGCTCTGCAGCAAGGGGTGAAAATCCACCAACCCCAACACGGCTACCAAAACAATAGCTGCCAAGGTCGTCTGGGGCAGGAAGGTAAACAGGGGCATCAGCCAGATCACGGCCAGGGCTATCAGGGATCCCGTGACCACCGAGGCCAGGCCGCTGTTGGCCCCGGCCTGAGCGTTAACCACCGAGCGGCTGATCCCACCGGTTACCGGGTAGCCACCACTCACGGCTGCCGCCAGGTTGGCCACCCCCAGGGCCACCAGATCCTGGTTGGGATCCACTTTCTGGCGCCGCTGGCTGGCCAGCGACTGCCCCACCGCATAGCTTTCTGTAAAGCCCACCGAGCTAATGGCCAAGGCTGTGGGCAGCAAAGCTCGCCACTCTGGCCAGCTCAGCCAAGGGAAGGTCAGGGGGGGCAAACCCGCCGGAATGGATCCCACCACCGCCACTCCTGATCTTTCCGAGAGGTTCAACCCCCACACCAGCAGCGTGGTCAGGAAGACGGCTCCCAGCGGCGCGCCCTTGGTGAGAAGTAGGCCCCAGAGGGGTGGGATCCCCCAGCGGCGCAGTTGCGCTGGGAGCTTCCGCTGGGCGTACACCAAGAGGGCGATGGATAACAGCCCCAGCCCCAGGGTGGCCCAGTTGACTCCCTCCAAGCTCTGCCAGAGCCGTTGCAGCAGCAGCCAGAAGGACTCGGTGTTGGCGATCTTCACCCCCAGCAGATGGCGGAGCTGGCTGAAGGCGATGATCAAGGCTGCCGCGCTGCCGAAGGCCGTTACCACTGAGTGGCTCAAGAAATTGGCCAAAAACCCCAGCCGCAGCAGACCTACCCCTACTTGGATCAAGCCCGCTTCCAGGGCCAAGCCCAGCGCCAGCCGGCCATACTCCGGGCTGCCCGGCTCCGCCAGCGGCTCCAAGCCCGCGGCCACCAGCAGGGAGATGATGGCCACCGGCCCCACCGACAAAGCCCGGCTGGATCCCAGAAAGCCGTAGGCGATCACCGGCAGGATGCTGGCGTAGAGGCCCGCCTGGGGAGGCAGCCCGGCCAGCAGCGCGTAGGCCATGCTCTGGGGCACTAGAAGAGTGGCTGTAACCAGTCCGGCAATGAGATCCCCCGGCAGATCCTCTCGCCGATAGCGAAGCCACCACAAGGAATCCTTGGCAAAGGGCAGGTAGCGCGCCCAGATCCCCTGCTTTGTAGAAGAGGCGGACGGGATCTCGCTGCTCATAGCGTCTGACCTCGGTTCCAGGGCATGCGGGCCAACAGCAGCGCCAGGCCGCAGGTGTTGGTGATCCCGGCAAACACCAGCCCGGCTCCCACAAAGCCGCTCAACACCAGCCAGGCCGGATGGACAAAAGCTCCCAGCAGGGTGCCGGCCACCACCAGGGATCCCGCCGCAATTTGAACCTGCCGCATCAGCGAGATGGGGGCGTTGCGGGTGCGGGTGGTGGGCAGCTTGGCGGCCTTCCAGGCTTCGATCCCGCCCTTTAGGCTCATCGCTTCCGGCCAGCCGTACTCCAGCAACTGACAGCCGGCGCGGATGGAGCGGCTGCCCATGCGGCACTGCAACACCACCGGTTTTTCCGGCGTCGAGGCGGGCACCTTGGCCGGATCAAAGCTAGACAGAGGCATGTTGATCGCCCCTGGGATCCGCTCATCGGCATATTCTCCCGGCTCCCGCACGTCGATGAGCTGTACCCGCCCTTGATCCAGCCACTGCTTTAAGGTCAGGGCGTCGATCTCCTTGAGACGGGGATCCCGTTCCTGCTGAGCGGAAGGCGTAGGATTTTGTCGGGCTACAGTCATTGGTTTCCTCCTCGGGTAACTAACCTTCTTCCTCAAGCAACCTGCTGGGCTCGCCGGGGTAAAACTGGCTATCCAGGATTTGCTCGGGAGCGTAAGGACACGTCTTGGGAAAAGTCTTTCTGGGCAGCTTGGTCTCTTCCAGGGCTAGCTGCAGCGCCCTCAAGTAAGACTTGGAGATGGCCTCCGGCAAATAGGGCCTCAAGCTGGGGTTTTCTTCCAATAGATCCAGAACTTCCTGTCGCTGCACCTGTAGGGTAAGAAGCCAGCTTACAGATCTAGCCTGCGGCTGATACTCCCATTTCAGAAGGTGCCCCACCAAAACCCCTAGCCGGTTGCGCAGCTCTTGCCGCTGTTGCCTGCCCAACGATTCCATCTCCTCAATCAAATGGGGCAGGTCTAGCTTCTCCCAGGCCCGCTCCCGCAGCAGTTGGGCTTGTTGCTGCGTCCAAGCATAGAAATCCCTCTCATAGAGATTTTGGGGTTCCACTCTCAACCCTCCTGACGGGCTGCCTGAGAGAAGTCTACCCAGCGCCAAGCCTTGCGGCCTCCCCCTAAACCGCGGCTGCTGCCACTTGGCCGCACTGCTCGTTGGCCGGCACCGCCTCCTGAATCTTCTTGGGCTGAGGTAGGTTGAGGCTGTTCATCAGGGCGATGAAGCTCTCCCGCGAACGCAAATTTCCGGTCTCCGGATCCACAAAGCGGGGGTTCCAGCGCTTCTCTTCGCCAATAGTGGAGACGGTGTGCCCCCGGTAGTCATGGCCGGGATAGACCAACGTCTCGTCCGGCAGGGTAAACAGGTGCTGGGTAACATGGTCATACATCAGGCCGGGATCCCCGCTCTGGAAATCCGTGCGCCCACAGCCGCGAATGAGCAGGGCATCGCCGGTAAGAACGCGATCCCCATTGACGCGATAGGTCATGTGGCTGTCGGTGTGGCCCAGGGTGGCGATGGCCTCGATGACAATGGATCCCACCTGCAGCGTTTCCCCATGGCCGATAAAGCGATCCGCACATTGCGCCTTGGCCTGAACCGGCACCACCCCTTGGCAGCCGGTCAGCTCGCGCAGCTTGCCAGTGCCGGTGATGTGATCGGCGTGGACGTGGGTTTCCAAGCAGTACTTCAAGGTCAGACCCAGCTCTCGAATTAACTTCAAGTCCCGCTCCACCTGCTCCAAAACGGGATCCACCAGAGCTGCCTCGCGGGTGTCTGGGTCTGCGATTAAATAGGTGTAGGTGCTCGTCTCGGTGTCGAACAGTTGGCGAAATAGCATGCTGCCCTCCTGTCTGTTGGCAAAACCCGAACGCGATCCAATTCGGGCCTCTAGATCTACTGTATAACTATTTAGTGTTAAAATCAAGCCAGCGCATCCCTCAAGACAGGCTATGGATTGGGACGAGCTCGTGAAAGGTGGCAAAGACGAGTGCCAGTTGACTCTGACGCCGGAAGTGCTGACCAGCGTAGCGGATTACTTCAAGGTTTTGGCGGAGCCCAGCCGGCTGCAGATCCTGTGTCAGTTGCGCTCGGGACCCAAGAACGTCACCCAGATCTTAGAGGCCACCGGCATGGGCCAGGCCAACGTTTCCAAACATCTCAAGATCTTGGCGCAGGCAGGGATCGTCAGCCGCGAGCCCAGGGGCGTGAGCGTCTACTACCAAATTGCCGATCCCATCTGCTTTGAGCTGTGCGAGGTGGTGTGCAAGCAGTTGATCGAGCGGCTCAAGCAGCAAGCCCGGCAATTGCAGCCGCTGGCAGCCCTTCACTCCGGCAGGCTGAGCCGGGAAGGCTCCTGAGGGCGGGGGCGGCGCAGCATCAGGGGAAGGCTCAGCAGCCCAAACAGGGCCACCACCGCAGCCATGATCCAGACGAGAAAACGGCTGGGGCGAAAGTTGCCCGCCTCGATTTGCCGCATCACCTGGTTGTAGCGCCAGGTTGAAAGGCCAATTGTCAGGATCCCAAAGATCACCAACAGGAGGCCCAGGTTCTGGGTACTCAAGAGGCCGTGGCTCGGGGAGGGCTGCTCGGGGGAGCTGGAAGCTTCGATCTGCTGCAGAAAGAGGCTGAAGCGGGTGAGGGCAAAACCAAAGGCAATGAGAGCCACAGAGGTGCGCAGCCAAGCCAGAAAGGTGCGCTCGTTGGCCTGGTGTTCCCGTTGGCGATCCGGGGGCAGGTTCATGGGCTGAAGGGATCCCTCAGGGGCTAATTTTAAGGCAGCGGGGATCGGGCAAGCTGGCCTTTTCCGGCTGGCGGGGGAAATAAAAGGCGGTACGCCGGCAGATCTCCACCAACATCAACATCACCGGCACCT
>NZ_JANSHP010000028.1:0-873 GCF_047502605.1 Synechococcus sp. RC10A2 | reverse complement strand
TGACCGGGAAGCTGTAGTAGACGTCCACAACGAAGGGGCGAGTATCCCACACTCCGTCGTTGTCTGTGGTCACGATTGGCTGCCCAAATACAACCCCGCCTTTGGCACCCTCCACAAAGAGGTCAGGGAAAACAAAGCCAAAGAGGAAACCATTAAAGTTTTCCTCACCCGGATCCACAGTGCCAGCCGGTACCACGTTGGGCAAGTTGTAATCCACATTGCCAGCAGTAAACCAGCCAGATACGATGACGCGGGGGGTAATCTCCCAGTTGGCAGCCACAGAAAAGGCGTTCACCTGTGCAGAGGTGGACACATTGGTTACTCTCAGAGGGCCACGGAAAAGAGCTGTACCGTTGGCCAAGAACTCAGGGCCATCGTTTGCCGTCTGCAGATAGGTACTGGCAAACTGCAGGTAAATCTCTAGATTTTCATTCGGCAGGAAGCCCAGCTCCACCGCGTGGGCGCTATCGCTACCGGTTATACCGCTGTCGCCGAAGCCCTTGCCTAAGGCTTGAGCGTTCCTGGTGCTGTAGCTGTAGGCCAAGCGCAGTTGATCGGAGAGTCGGTAGCGGAAGCCAAACAGAGCTCCACCTGGCACATCCGCCGTGGAGTTGGGAGCATCAGCAAAGTCGGAGAGAGCTTCGAAGGGTGTGCTGTAGTTGAATACATCGAACACACCTGAGCCAACGATACCCGTGTAGATGGTAGCTGCTTGGTTGAAAGCTGGGAATTGGTAGATCAGCTTGGCCAGGGTGAAAGTGCCACCGCCACGGCCGCCAAACTCAAGGCCGGGATCCCCATCAAAGAACTCAGTCACAGCATCGCGAGCTTGGAGACGAATGCGCAGGCGATCGCGACCCACAAAAGAAGCAT
>NZ_JANSHP010000027.1:0-873 GCF_047502605.1 Synechococcus sp. RC10A2 | reverse complement strand
TGACCGGGAAGCTGTAGTAGACGTCCACAACGAAGGGGCGAGTATCCCACACTCCATCGTTGTCGGCAGTCACAATTGGCTGGCCAAACACAATACCACCTTTGGCACCCTCCACGAAGAGGTCGGGGAAAACAAAGCCAAGGAGGAAACCGTTAAAGTCTTCCTCTCCCGGATCAACAGTACCAGCCGGTACCACATTGGGCAGGTTGTAATCCACATTGCCAGCCGTAAACCAGCCAGACAAGGTAATGCGAGGGCTGATCTCCCAGTTGGCTGCGAACGTAAAAGCATTCACCCGTGCAGAGACATCTACCCGAGTTCCTCTTACCGGTCCACGGAAGAGACTTTTACCCGTGGCCAGGAAGGTGGGGCCGTCGTTCGCCTGCTGCAGGTAGGTGGAAGCAAATTGGAGGTAGAACTCCAGACCCTTTGTCGGCAAGAAGCCCAGCTCAACGACGTGGGCGCTATCATCACCTGTCAAGCCACTGTCGCCAAAGCCTCTCCCCAAGGCTTGCCCTCTTCTGGTGCTGTAGGCATAGGACAGACGAAACTGGTCACTCAGGCGATAGCGGAAGCCAAATAGGGTTCCGCTGGGCACATCTGCCGTAGAGTTGGGAGCATCGGCAAAGTCCGACAGGGCATCAAAGGGCGTGCTGTACTGCAGAACGCTAGACACCCCTGTACCTGTAATACCTGTGTAGATGGTAGCAGCGCGGTCGAAAGCAGGAAATTGATAAACCAGCTGGGCAAGGGTGAAGGTACCACCCGCACCCCCCTGGAAGCCAACGCCTGGGTCACCCTCAAAGAAGGTGGTTACCGCATCGCGAGCTTGGAGACGAATGCGCAGGCGATCGCGACCCACAAAAGAAGCAT
>NZ_JANSHP010000026.1:0-878 GCF_047502605.1 Synechococcus sp. RC10A2 | reverse complement strand
TCAACAGCCCAGCTCTTTCAGCCTTGGCTGCCAAAATTTGCAGGAACTCACCCCACCCAGCATCATCAACAGATTTGGCTAGTCTGCTTCTAGCCAGACCCCTAATAGTAAGCGCCTCATGAGCAATGTGCTTCCCCTTACTTAACAACTTCTTTGCCATCTTGTAGTGAAAATCTTTGCGCTGGTTGGCTACTTTGTAAAACCGTCGGGCAAAGGGCGGTGTTGGACCAGCTTGACCGGCCCAACCTTGGGCAGATGGATAAACTGCCCTCGAATGCAGTCCTGCTTCATCTGAGGGAAGGTGAAGGAGCGATACCGCCCAACACCCTTAAACCTGGGCCTGCCTGCCCGCTTGCCGTTACAGTCACCTTTTAGCCATCGGTCAAACGCTCTTTGCACTCGTTCTACACAGTCTTGGAGCACCTGGGAATGAATCGCTTGGTATTCGGGGAAGAGAGCCTTTGTGTTTACCAAGTCTCGTTTCTGGGAGTCGAAGGTGGGCTTGTCTTTCAACACAGGCAGATGGCAGACTGTCAACGGGCAAGCGTGGCTGTTGCAGCGATTCTGCTCCCACCCGTTGAACCGTTCTGCCAGGCGATAGTTGTACTGCTTACGCAGCAGCTCCAGCCACTCACCCATCAGGGCGACTTGGCTAGCAGTAGGGCGCAAGCGGTACTGGTAAGCGGTTCTCATGATGAATGCATTGTACCTGTTGAACGCTCCCGCCTCTCATCCCGACTCTGACCGGCCCGCCCCCCTATATCCCCCCGTATACGGGGGGACTGGGGGGCTGGGGGACTGGGGGGCTGGGATATAGGGGGGTACAGAGCGGGGCTTCCAGGACTACGTCCCGCTAGCGCGAACGGCGGATTAGCTAA
>NZ_JANSHP010000025.1:0-17366 GCF_047502605.1 Synechococcus sp. RC10A2 | reverse complement strand
AAGTTGGTTTGCTAAGTGCTGCTATTGTACCCCTTGAGCCCTTAACAGGCTGTAAGTTCCTCTAGGTTAGTTATTGCCGCGCGGGTTTTGCACCGCAGTAGGTTGTTTTCCTGGAGAAGCTCTGTACTAACTATAACAAAGAAGCAACTAAAGTGGCTCAAGGGCTTTTCCGCCCCGCACTCAAGTACGGGGCTACCAAGCTATCCTTTTGTGTCAAAGTTGGGGCAGATGAGGTAGGTGAAGCGTAAAGGTTGTCCAGCCGGCGGCGCTGCTCACCTCGATGGATCCGCGCAACTGATCCACCATCTGTTTCACCAAGGCCAAGCCCAGACCCGTGCCCCCTTCCTTCCAAGGATCGTTGCTGGGAATGCGGTAAAAGCGCTCAAAGATGCGGGTCAACTCCTCGGCGGGGATCGGCTGGCTATTGCTGACCTCGACGATGCTGCGGCGGTTTTCGGTTTCTACCCGTAGGCGGATGGATCCCTGGGCCGGGGTGTATTTCACAGCATTGTGCAGCAGCTCCCGCAGGATACGTTGCAACAGCAAGGGATCCGTTGTGATGGTGCTTTCTAGGGGGACGCTGGCTTGAAAGCTCTGCCCCTTGGCGCGGGCCCGCTCTTCGGTAACGGTCAGCAGATCCCCCAGCAGATCTCGCCAGGTGAGGGCTTGCACCTCCAGCGCATAGGCCCCCGCCTGCAGCCGCTGCAGATCCAGCAGGTCGTTGATGAGCTCGATCTCCCGCTGGCACTCCCGCTCGGCAATGAGGAAGTATTGCGCTCGTTTCTCCTCTGAGCGAGCTATCTGCAGCATTTTCAGGGCCATTTTCAGGCTGGCCAGGGGAGTGCGCAGCTCGTGGCTGACGGTGCTGATGAAGTCGTCTTTGAGACGGTTGAGGCGCTCCAGGGCTTGCACCTGCTCTTGGGCAGCCTGGAACAGGCGCGCCTGGCGCAGCCCAATGGCACATTGGTTGGCCACCTGCTGGATAAGTTGGATCTCCTGGTCGTCGAAAGGACGCGCCGCCGAGCGAAAGATCCACAGATCCCCCAGCACTTGGCCTTTATCTAGCAAGGGACAAGCCATTACTACCTGGCGGTTTTCCGAGGCTCGCCCTAAGAAGCAAAATAGACAAGGCTGCCCTGCAGTTAATTGTCGATACACGGTTTCGTAAGGCCCTCCCTGCAAAGGGATGGAGAGGTTCAGATAAGAATCGGAGCGGGGGCAATACTCGTAGCGGATGGTGGAAAGGGTGAGCTCGGCGTTGTAAAGGCCGATATCGCAGCCATCGGCATCCAGGCTCTCCCCTAGCTCGCGCACGGCAGCGCTGAGGATCTCGGCTTCGTCGAGAGAATCGCGCACGCGGTTGGTAATGCTTCTTAGGAAAGCCTCAAATTGCAAAGCCCGCTCTAGCTCCGCAGTGCGCTGCCGCACTTTTTCTTCTAGCGTTTGGTTTAGAGCTTTTACCTGCTCGTACAACTGAGCCTGTTGCAACGCGATAGCCAACTGGTCGGTCAGCTTCTGCAAAAGCTCAATTTCCCACTCCTGCCACGGGCGGCTGGATTGGCAGTGCTGCGCCACCAAGAGGCCCCAAAGGTCTTCACCCCGTCGGATTGGGATCACCAAGTTGGCCTGGGCCTGGAAAGATTCCAAGAGCTGCCGATAGCAAGGATCCAAACTGGCGGTCGCCACATTTTCGATGGCTTGCACAAAGCTCTGCTGGTACTTGCGATGGCAGGGATCCCTGTGGAAATACTCATCCCACACGGAGCGGCCCAAGTGGCTGGGCCAGGGATCCAGCACCGCCTCGGCAGCTACCCATCCCCCTATGCCGTCCTGTAACTGGTAGATCATCACCCGATCCACCTGGAGAAACTCTCGCACTTCCGCCGCTGTAGTGTGCAAGAGGGGCTGCAAGTCCAAGTTCTCGCGGATGCGGCGCAGCAGGGATCCCAGGAGTCTCTCTCGCTCTGCCTCTTGCAGCAGCAGATCCTGGGCTTGTTTGAGGGGGGTGATATCTACCACAATGCCGCAAACGGCATAGGGATCCCCCTGGCAATCTCGCAGGGCAAATTTGGTAACCCACTGGCTCAATTGCTTGCCATTGCGGGAAAAAGTCCGCTCGTAGCTGACAGGATCCGGAGATTGGAGGGCTCTCTGATCCTGCTCTCGGAACTCGCGGGCCTCTTCGGGAGTGAAAAGCTCATCATCCAGCTTGCCAATAAGTTCTCCTAGCTCAGAACCTCTCTGTTGTAGATAAAACCTGTTGGCGTGAAGATAGCGCCCCTCCAGGTCTTTGAGGAAGATGGAAAAAGGGATCCCATCCAGAATAGCCCTAAGCCGAGCTTCGCTTTCTTGTAGAGCCAGCTCTGCTTCTTTCTGCTCCGTAATATCTTCGGTAATGCCTGCGATGTGAACGACTTCCTGCTGCTCGTTCAAGACAGGGTAACAAGAGGTACGCAACCAGCGCAGCCTGCCATCTGGGTGGAAAATCCGATAGGTAACTGACGTTTTGCCTTGGGTGGCAAGAGACAGGGTTTCCATCACTCTTGGCAGATCCTCTGGGTGGATCCTTTCCTTCCACAGATCCGGCTGGCGATAAAGCTCCTCTGGTGTGTATCCGAAAATCTGTTCACAACGAGGACTTTTGTAAAGAGCGCGGCTAAAGTCTGCCGACTGTAGGAAGAAAGTCACCGGTACAGCCTCTGTAATTTCCCGAAAGCGGGCCTCGCTCTCTCGCAAAGCCAGTTCCACCTGCTTTTGTTGGGTGATATCGCGGCTGCTGCACACAATCCCCTGCACTAAAGGATCCTGCAAAAGGTTGGTGCAGCGGCTCTCCAGCCACACCCAATGGCCATCGGCGTGCTGCAACCGATAGACAAAGCTGAGCGTCTCGCCAGGCCGAGCCTTCAGTTGTTCAAGGGCGTCGGCAACGATCTGGCGATCTTCCGGGTGAACCCAATCCAGAGGTATAGGTTCTCCCTCCTCAGGACAACGACCCAAGACTTTCTCGGTAACCGGGCGATTGAGAGTATGAACCAAGCCTTGGGCATCGATCCACCACAAAATGTCGTGGCTGTTGTCGAGGAAGGCGCGAAAGCGCTCCTGTTGTTCTCGCAGTTGTTGTTCCAGCCGCTTTTGCTCGGTAATATCCAAGACAATGCCGAGCCATCCCAAACCTTTGGACTCATCCTGCAGCTTGACAGCCAGGCGATAGGTGTAGCGCTCTTGGCCTTGGATGATTTCCTTGCTCTCCAATCGGGAAAACCCTTGCCGCTCCAGGTCAGACAAGGCTTGCCCAGTGTACTCCAGCCAGTGGGGATGTTGCTGCGCTGCCTCTTGCAGAGAAGTGCCCAGCAGGTCGCCATACCAGGCGCGGTCAGTGGCATTTTGCAAAATCAGCACTCCCTGGGGATCCCTGGCCCACACCGCCAATGGCAGGGCATCCAACAAGGTGCGCAGTTGGGCCTCCCGCAGCCGCAGGTTTTCTTCCAACTGTTTCTTCTCGGTAATGTCTCGGCCCACGCCGCGAATAAACTGCAAGCGGCCCCGCCGGTCAAAAATGCCTTGGTTGATCCACTCAAACCACCGCACCTGCCCCAACGCATCCGATACCCTGCCAACTCGGGTGAAGGTAGGCTGCTGAGGGGTGAGCTGGGCTATCTTTTGCCGCACCTGCTCTTGCTCTTCTGTCGGCAGCACGTCGATCCAGCGCCTGCCCCGCCAATCCCCCAAGATTTTCTGGCAAGCTTCGTTACATTCCACCACCGTCGTATCTGCACGCGCCAGCATGATGACATCGGGAAAACCCACATGATCCCGCTGCAGCCAGCGCTTTTGCCAGTACATCACCACGGCCAGTGAGGATCCCCAAAGGAGCAGCCAAAGCCATCCGGGCAGAGTGTTTCGGTCGAGTAAGGTGTTTAGGTTGACTAGATTCCAGGAGACGCTCATGATTACGTAGTTAAGTATAAGTAAGTGTATGGAGTGTCAAAGCTTACAAGAATCTCAGCAGCATTTCTAACCCAGGATCAAGCACTGTGCCAACAATTCCCCATCTCCCCGAAAAGGAGAGCAAAGTTTGAGTCTACTGGAACGGTGGGGCAGTATCCTCGAAAAGGGGGCTTTCAGGGTGAAGAGTTGTTTCTTAGGTTTCCTGAGTGTTCGGATAGATAGTTCTGAATCCAGCGCACCAGCCGCTGAGAGAGCACGAAAGCTTCTGGTTCGTCCCCTTTGATGCCGACTTGGCTGCTAAAGCAGGCGATGACCTCCTCGTTCAGCTCCGGTTTAGAAGGATCGCTGTGAAACTGCAGCCGCACTTGGCTTTGGACCTGAAAACTCTCTTGAGCTTGGTTATCCAAAACTTCCTGACCCACTCGATGCAGCCGCACTCCTTTCAACTGAGCCAAGGGATAGGAAAACACCTGCTGCCGCCAAAAGCCCCAAGGGCCACCCAGCCGGGTCAAGGTCACCCGTTGGCTTTGGCAATCTAGATTCAGGATCTGCCCCAACCCCCAAGGGATCCCAATCCCCAGGCCCGCTGCTACGGCCAGCAACCCCACCAGCGGCGAGCGGCCCCAGAGCTGGGATCCCAGCGCCAACAGCCCCAAACCCGCCACCACCCGCCAGGCCAGTTGCTCAGGGGTAAACCTTTGCAGGGCAATTCGCAGCCGTCTGGGGTTGCGCTCCAGAACTTGCAGGTAAACCGGCCTCATGAAATTGGATCCCGTTTTTGGCGCCAGTTTACCAGGTGCCGCGGAACCCTGGAAGACTTGCGAGCTTGGCAAACAGCTAAAACTCAGGTTCGGCAAAAAACTCTGACAAATCCAAGGCAAACCCAGGGATCACCTCTTCGCCTTCCAGGATATCTCCTGGCCGCTTCAATGCTGCGGGCTCAGGCTGACGGTAAACCAAAACATACTTTTCTTCGGGATGAATAAGCCAAACAAGGCGGGATCCATTTTCAAAGTACTCGACGATTTTATTGTGGATCTCTCCCACTGTGTTGACTTCAGAGAGAACTTCTACAACCAAATCTGGGGATCCCTCGATATAGCCCTTGGGGATCCCGCCGAGAGATCGCAGCCGCTCCTTGGAGAAGAAAGAACAATCTGGGGAGCGGCGATTGCCAGATTTCATCTTAAACGAAGTATCGGAGTCAAAAGTAAAGCCAATCTTTTGGCTGCGAACATAGGCACCTAGGAGGATGTGAATCAAACTTACATAGTATCCATGCCTTGCACTTGCCGAACCCAAAGCAATCAGCTTCCCATCGACAACTTCATAGCAATTGCCATCATCGGGCAGAGCCATAAACTCTTCATCAGTCCAAATCTTCCGAGAAGCTGTTGCAGAGCTTTCGGCAGGTTCCTTTGCTAGCCTTTCCAGAGCTTCAATCATGGTAGCCCTCTCAGATAGCTAAAACAACTAAGGGATCCGAGCCTGGGCAAACACATCCTGGGGGACAACCTTCAAGCCGGGCAGAAACTCATCTTGGATGGCTTGGGATCCCGTAAAAGTCCGCGGCGGGGCATCGGGGTAGAAAACGGTGATGCTCTTGGCTTGGGGATCCACAACCCAAACGCGAGGGATCCCAGCTTCCAGATAGTCCGCTGCTTTTTGAAGTACAGCCCCAAAACTCTGGCCGGGAGAAAGAATCTCCACTACCAGTTCGGGAGCGACGGGACAAGGGCCGTCTTCCTCAAGCTGCGCTGGCCAGCGTTCAAAGGAAACATAGAGCAAATCGGGAACAGGAAGCCAATCTTGATCCTGCCTTTGCAAAACAACTGCCAGCTCTGTGTACACATCCCCCTTGCCTTGACACCAGGCATCCAGAATGAAAAGCAGCCGCTTCTGCAAAGAGGCATGAAATCTCTGAGGAGACATCGGCAAATCTTTGGGAACAGCTTGTCCATTGACCAGCTCATAGGTAGTATCTTCCTCTGGCAAGGCGAGAAACTGTTCGGGAGTAAGTTTTGGATGAGCAATCGACAGCTCTTCGGTCGATAGCATGCCAGGATCCCTCTCGTTCTAGAGGCCAACTGCTTTCTAGTTCTAGGCTAACTTTGGGTTTTTCGCCTTCACTGCGCGGGAAAAGGCCTCTTGTTTTTGGGAAGGGGGGGCTTCCAGGTTGCGGTAGCTTGCCAGCGGTTGTGCTTTGATGCGTTGCAGACCCACCTGGAGGATCCCTATGGCTAAAACCCTTTTGACCACCCTGGGCACTGGCGACTACACCGAGACGACGTATTTCTTTGGGGAGCAAAGGGCAGACAAAACCTGCTACGTCGCCAAGGCCCTCTGCCAGCTCTTTGAAATTGATAGAATCATCCTCCTGCTGACGGAGGAGGCCCGCGCCAAGCACTGGGGCCGCTTGCAGGAGTCCTTGCCACCCCAGGTGGAGAAGGTGGCCAAAGCCATTCCTGAGGGCAAAACGGAAGCGGAGACCTGGGAGATTTTCGACGTGCTGGTCGATGGCATCGAGCCCAACAGCCGGCTGCTTTTTGATATCACCCACGCCTTTCGCTCCATCCCGCTGCTGGTGCTCTTGGGAGCCGCCCTTTTGCGCAAGGCCAAAAATGTCGAGATCCAGGGGCTCTACTACGGCCTCTACCGCCCTGGCCAGGCGGAGACCCCCATTATCGATCTCACGCCGGCCATTCGGCTTCTGGACTGGCTGACGGCCAGCGACAAGTTCATCAGCACCGGCTCGGCAGTAGAGCTGGGCCAGCTTTTGGACACCGTTCAACGGGACTTCTACCGACAGCAAAGGCCCGGCAAAGGGGATCCCAGGCCCACCCGGCTGCAGAGCTTTGGACAAGCCATCCGCGACATCTCCCGTTCTCTGGAGCTGGTGAGGCCGGTCAGCCTGCAGGAGGACTTGCGCAAGTTACAAAGACACTCTACCCAGGAGTTGGCAGAAGAGGTGGGCCAATTTGCCAAGCCCTTCGGCCTGCTGCTGCAAAGCATTCAAAATAGCTACAGCCAACTGGCGCTGCCGGCAGACCAGAAGGAGGATCCCCGCGCTCAAGTTCAAAAGCACTTTCAACTGCTGCGCTGGTATGTGGAAAAGCGCTTCACCACCCAAGCCATTCTCTTGGCCCGCGAGTGGGTGGTTTCTGCCCTTTGCCTCTGTGAGGGGATCCAAAACTACCTCGAACGAGAAGCGCGGCAGGGAATTGAACACCAGTTGGGATCCCTTATCCAGCGGAGAAAGCAGCCCTTGGGAGATCCCCCTGCAACTGGCGAATCAGTCCAGCAAGAGGAGCAGCTTCAGTTCCTTCCTCCCATTGCCGCCCACGTTTCGGATGTGAAGCAGCTTGCTGATCTTTGGTCTTGCCTAAGCGAATACCGCAACGACGTAGCCCATGTGCAGATGAATCCCGATCCCCTGGGCGGCGAGGCCTTGGAGAGCTTTGTGCTGCAGAAGCTGCTGCCGAAACTGGAAGCGCTGTTTCCTGAATTGACTCGAACAGAGGGGGAATTGGAAGGGGATCCTTCCAATTCTCGGTAGGCTACCAACGTCGGCCCACCCTCAGGTTCTGGGTTTTCAATTTCGGTCCAGCGGTTGGCAGGGGCTGAGCTTGAACAAGTCCTATTGACCTGGAGAAATACTGAAAAAAACCTGAGGGCCGGTCGGGATCGGCGGACTTTGTTTTGTAGCTTCTGCAGCCGGCTATCGGGTGGCTGCTGGGGTTTTGTCTACTTTGTTTCTTGCACGTTCAGTTCTTAACTTTCCTATCTTTCCTGCGAAAACACCATGTCTTATCACTACTACTGGCAAGCAAAGCTCTGGGGCCTGCTGCATGATCCTGCCCTCAAAGCCCTCCACGACGCCTGTGGCCGCGCTAAGGAAGGGCTGTGGCCAAACCTAGCAGCGATGCAGGGGTGGATCTCGCCCAAGGCAGAGGGATCCCCTCTGGCACAGGTGGGAGATGCGGATCTGGTCGCCTCCGCCAGCGATCGGGCCGCCATTGGCCACCTGCCCGTTGCCATCGACTACCAGGTAGCTGATTGCAGCCAGAGCCTGGGGCCGGGCTTAGAGATGAGCCATCTGCTTTCCGGGCGCAAGCGCTTTTGGCAACTGCCCGAAGAAGAACACCGGGCCCTGCGGCAGGCCAGCTCCCGCGCCGAGTACCTGCTGCAGCGGGAAGCAAGGGTAGTTCCCGACTGGATCTGGCAAGAGGAAGACATCCAGAAGGTGTTCTGGTGGTTCTGGCGCTGTTTCCCCCAGGCGTTGGTTCGGGAATTTGGCGATGAAAACCTTCTGCTTTTGCCAGCAGAAACGCGGCTGCCCGATGGATCCCTGTGGAGCCACACCAGCGTTGTGGCGGCCCTGGCAGGCTGTTTGGCCGGCTACGACGAACCCAAGTTCACGCGGCCTTTTTTGGCCAGCTTGACCTTCAACCCCATCCAGGAGCTGATCAAAGCCAGCCGCAAGATGCGGGACTTCTGGGCTGGATCCTGGCTGTTGCACTACCTCTCGGCACGGCTTTGCTGGCGCCTGGCGGAGAAATACGGCCCCGACTGCCTGCTCTACCCCAGCCTCTACGGCCAGCCTTTGATCGACGCTTGGCTGCTGGAGAAGTACCCCCCCTTTGCCGAGTGGATCCCGCAGCCTTCTGCCAACACTCTGCTCACCGCCGGCTTCCCCAACGTGATCCTCTTGCTGTTGCCCGAAGAGCGGCTGCAGGCGGCCATGCAGTTGGCCCAGCAGACCCTCAAAGAAGAATGGCGCCACCTGGCGGAAAGAGCGCTGGAGCACCTGCAACTGGAGCGCCGCTGGCTGGTGCAGTTGCGCCCAGAAGATCCCACCTGGGGGGGATGGCTGGAGCACCAGTGGCAGTTCTACTGGGCGGCAGCGCCCCTGGGATCCCCCCAGCAAAGGCTCAAAGACACCGCCATCCTCAGGTCCCAGGAGTCCATTGAGCGGGATCCCTGGGTCAGCGCCCAAAACCGCACCTACCACCTCAAAGGAAAGCGGCAGCTTTTTGCCGACGCGGAGCTGGAGTTCCTGCGGATCAGCTTCTGGGATCCCGAAAGGCAGCAGCACCGCCAGCACAAGCCAGGGCTAAACGTAGGCTCCTGGTGGGCAGCGGCAGTGGAGGCGACGCGCCGGCTGCAGGCAGCTTGCAAACAGGCCCGCGATTGGCAGTTGCCGGTGGCCTTTGGGCCGCGCAGCACTGTCTCTGGCGTGGGGCCGGTGGTTCACCCTTCCCCCGGGGATCGCTGGATTGGCGAAGGGGAGAGCCGGCGGCTTTGGCAGCGCCAGGCAGGGCTTTTCGATGGCCGCGAGCAGCTCAACGCCACCGAAACGGTTAAGCGGGCCCTAGACAAGGTGTTGCCGGAGCTCTTCCCCACCCTCGACGAAGACGAGGTCGCCGCTTCCTACCCAGATCTCACTGCTGGCGTGGCCGGTTACCTGAAAACCCACGGGCGACGCGAGCTGGAGCACTTCGAGCAGGCCTGCCGCGCCGTTGAGGCCATCCACCCCGCCATTCGGGAGGTCATCCGAGAAATGCGCGGCAAGTGGGGGATCCCGTGGGCTGACCAGCAAAACCTGCGCTACCACCCGCGGCTGCTCAACGTCGGCTGGCTGGTGGAAGACCTGGAAGCGGACGAGGCAACCCAGAAGCGCTGCCGCCAGGAGATAGAAGCCACCCTCAGCCGCTACTACCCCAGCATCAACCCCGCCAGTTGGTACGTGCTGGCCGCGGGCGATGGCGACGACATGGGCCAGTGGCTGAGCGGGGGGAAGATGAAGCCCTACTACGACTACCTGCCCCAGCCGCTGCAGCGCCTAGCGGATGGCCAGAGGGACGCTATTGGCCGCGTCCTCGACTCTGAAGAGCTCAAGCAAGTCAAGGACGCCTTCAGCGAGTTTGTTAAAGCCAGCCGCAAGCGCATGGGCCCAGCCACCCACAGCGCCCTCAGCCGGGCTCTGTTGGATTTTTCCGGCCAGTTGGTGCCCTACCTCACCGAGCAGCGCTATGCCGGCAGGCTTATCTACGCCGGGGGGGACGACGTTCTGGCCTACACCAACCTCTGGGAGTGGGATGGCTGGCTCTGGGACATCCGCCAATGTTTCCGCGGCGGCGAAGACGACTGGCGCGAGTTTGCCAACGGAGGGGACTACTGGCAGTGGCAAAAGGCGCAGTTGCCGGCTGGCCTCAGCCGTCGCCCTCTTTTTACCCTGGGATCCCTGGCCAGTATTAGCTTTGGCGTGGTGATTGCCCACCACTCGGTGCCCCTGGCCATTGCCCTGGAGAATCTCTGGGAGGCAGAACAAGGCGCCAAAGAGCAGGCCTATGCCCAGGGCAGCTCCAAAGACAGCGCCCAGGTGCGGGTACTGTTTGCCAACGGCAACCAACTGGTGAGCACCTGCAAGTTCGACACCTTCGACAAGTGGAAAGACCTGCTGGATTTTGACTGGAAGCTGTTGGGCCAAAAGCAGGATCAAAGCTCCCTATTTGAACACGCCGCCCAGCTCTGGGAGCAGCACCCAGCCCCCAGCCTGGAAGCGGTGCCTGCTTGGGCCCGCCTGTTCTGCAGCCGCCGGGATCTCTTCCACGGCGAAAGCGAGCAGACGGATCGTTTCCAGACCCAGCTAATCGCATTTATCCAGCACTTTTGGCAGCACAGCCTGCCCGCCCAGCCGGGGGCCTGGGATCTGGCCATCAAAAACTGGTTCAAGCTGGCGGCCTTTGTGCTGCGCAACCGCACCGTCACTTTGGGGAGGAACGGTCGATGAGTTGGTTCACGCTATCGCCTCTAGATGTGTGGATGTTTCGCGATGCCAAGCCCTTTGCGCCGGGGGAGCGGGCCTGGGCCAATAGCGGCTTTCCCCCCAGCGGCCACACCTTGGCCGGCGCCATTCTGGCTCACCTGGGCCAGCCGGCAACCCTGCGCCTATGCGGCCCTTTCCTTTGCTGGGATGAGCAGCTTTACTTCCCCGGCCCTCTGCACCTCTACCAGGGATCCCCGCTGGTGCCCATCCCCTGGCTGGAAGAGGGCCATTCCTATGACGGCTACCGTTGGGATCCCACCCGGCCCGCCCCTTTGGTGGCAGCAGCTCCGGAGGAGGAACGGCCAAGCTCCAAGCAAAAGGCCGCCGGCTACCTGCCCTTTCAGGCGGTGCAAACTGCACTGCAGGGCAAGGGCTGGGATCTGGAGCAGGCAGTAAAGTCCCCCTGGGTGGCGGAGGTGCGGCCCCACAACACCCTGCAGGCAGGCAAACGCCAGGTGCGGGAGGCCGAGGGCTACTTTGTGGAAACCTGCATCCGCCTGCAGCCCGGCTGGAGCCTGGCCCTTTCCATCGAGTGCTGGGATCCCGATCGCGAAACTTGGGATCCCTTGCCTCTGAAGCAAGAAGTGGTGGTGCGGCTGGGAGGAGAAGGCCACGGCGCCCTCTTAAGCCCCTGTCCAAAGCTGGGCGAGCAATGGCAAGCGCTGCAGGAGCTCTCCCGGCAGACCTTCCGGCAAGCCCGCCGAGCTCTGGCCTACCTGGTGACCCCCGGCGTGTTCATCAAAAAGGTGGAGGGGCGCTCCCTCTGCCGCGCCTGGCCCTGGGAGTGGCGCTTGGCCACCCCTCATCCTGCCCACTCCCTCACTGGCCCTCTGGTGAGCGTGGCCACCGGCAAACCGGTTCCCATTAGTGGCCGCCTGCGGGTGGAGTCCCTGACAGAGCCGCGCAAGACCAGCCTACCGGCTCCGCAAGTGTTTGCCGCCCCGCCTGGCAGCATCTACTACCTGGAGCATCCAGCTCCCCTTGCCCAGGACGAGCCGGAGCTGGAAAATGGCCGGCTCAACGTCTTCCACCGCTGGCGGCTGTTGGGCTACAGCGAGTTGCTCTGGCTGCCTTGGGTCAACTTTTGAAGTCCTGTTTTGACGGATAAGGAGTGTTTTTCTATGAGCTTTCACCTGGTTTATCTCACCCTGTTAACCCCCCTGCACACCGGCGGCACCACCCAAGAAGGCAACCTCTTGGGCATTGCCCGCGAAGCCCACACCAACTTGCCCTACATTCCTTCCAGCACCATCCGCGGCAAATTGCGGGCCAGCGTGGCCGAGAAAGAGTTAAAGTTCGAGCTCTTTGGCAACGAAATTGGGGAAGGGGATCAGCTTACCCAAGGCTCCATTTGGATTGGGGATGGATCCCTCTTGTGGGTGCCGGTGGCTTCCCTCAGCCACGGGGTAGTCTGGATTAGCTGCCCCCTCTTGCTCAAGCGCTGGCTGCGGCTAAGTGGTCAAAAGTTGGATGCGCCGGATCCCTATAGCACCAACTTGGAGACAAACCGACCCATCTACCTTAAGGATGCCATCCTAAAAAATGGCCTGAAAAAGTGGGAAAACTGGCAAAGCTTTGTCAAATCTTCCAGCATCAGCCGCGTCCTTGTCTTGCCGGATCAGCACTGTGCCACCCTTATTCAAATGAGCCTGTGGCGGCAGGTAAAAGTTAAGCTCAGCGAGCACAAAGTTGTAGAAGGCGGCTTTCGCTACGAAGAGGCCATCCCCCCCGATAGCCTGATGTACTTTACCTGGGGGGTAACAGCCCAGGCCAACGGCAGTTCCCAAGAAGCAGTGGAGCAATTTCAGAAGCTTATCCAGAAGAACCAACTTCTACAAATTGGCGGCCAAGAGAGCCTAGGCCGGGGCTTTGTCGAGTTGTCTTGGAACTAGTTGAGGAGGCTTTATGGAAACTTTTGATCCCCGCACGTTGGCCAAGCCCGTTTACGAATCCCTTCGCCAGTTAAGGGCTCAAACCAGAGACCAAGAAAAGCTTAAGGAGCAGAAAAACCAGGCTGTGGAGCTCTACACCTACCTTTCCACCTGGGGACTGCTGCGCCTTAAGGCAGAAGAAGATGCCCTCAACCAGGAAGGGAAAAAACAAGTAGTCAAGGAGTTTTTTGATTGCCTAGAAGAGATCTCTGGCCAAAAGGGAATTGCTAACTCCAACGGCCTGGATCGTCTTATGCAATTGGGAGTTGAAGAGTATCTAGGTTTAACAGGGCTAGGTCTGGCTTTGGCTCAGGAATTCGGCTTTTGGGCTATGGCCATCTACCACGACATTAAAGGAGGAGAGTAATGGGCGTCGCGATCCCCCTGCAAGCGATTTCCCTGCAAGAAGGCAGCCGAGTGGTTATTCATTCTCTTACCTGGCAAGACTGCGAGAGCATTCTGGAGGAGCTGGGCGAAGATCGCCACACTCGCATTGCCTACTACGATGGCACTTTTGAGATCATGTCTCCTTTATCCAAACACGAGCGCCTTCATCGCATTGCCAGTGACATTGTAAAGGCTCTCTTAGATGCTCAGGGGAGAGATTGGGAAGACTTTGGCTCAACAACCCTCAAAAAGCCAGGCAGAGCTGGCGTGGAGCCCGACACCTGCTTCTATGTCAATCACCTGGAGTTGGTGCGAGGTTGCGAGGGCAGGATCGATGTCGATCAGTTGCCCCCACCTGATCTGGCCATCGAGTCCGACGTTACTTCCCGAACTTTTATCGAGGCCTATAGAGCCATCGGCGTGCCGGAAGTTTGGATCTTGGGTGAGCGAAGTTTGCGGATCTTTATTCTGCAGGGAGAAGACTACGTAGAATCAAGCTGCAGCTGGCTTTTTCCAGACTTCGACATCCCCAATCTTGTACCTCAACTCATTCGACGCGCCCTAGAAATTGGCACCAGCGCTATGTTGCGCAAATTTCGGCAAACCCTTGGCAATTCCTAACGCTGTTTCCCACTTTTGGAGAAGATCCCATGACTGGCAATCGCCCTACTCGTCCTGGCAACGCTCCTCAGCCGCTTCCTCGTCCCCCCAGGCCAGGGGATCCCAGCCGCCGGCCGCCTCAGGAAAATCGGGGCCCTAATTCTCCTAGAGGAGGCAATGGAGGGGGAAACCAGCCGCGCGGTGGAGGAGGCAACAATCCTCCGCCCTCGCCTTGGCTGGGTCACCCCTTGGATCCCACGCCCAGGCCGGATCCCACCGCTGGCTTTATTGAATATCTGCGCTGGATGCGAGCGCCGCTTGATGCTTCTAAAGACGGCACCAAAGCGGAGCTGGCGCACCAAGTGGAAACAACGATCAACCTTGGAGCCCGCCTGAAAGTTTTGAATGAGCGCACCCAACGCATTGCCAGCGACACCTTTCAGGTTACTTGTCCCTGGCGAATTCGAGTCGGTGGGGCCAAGGGTCCAGAGAGCATGTTGCTCCCCGCTTTCGATCCCTTAGGGATCCCTTACATTCCCAGCTCCACCCTGCGCGGCGTAGCCCGATCCCAGGCCATTCGAGAGCTGATGCGGGAGCGCAATTTATCTTGGGAGCAAGCAGACAAAGCCGTAGCTCCTTGGTTTGGGCACCTACAAGCTGACGAAAAAGACAGGGCCGGCAAGGTTATCTTTTTGGATGCCTACCCGGTACCCACTCGGCCCCAACGGCGAGAGGATCCCGATAATTCTAAAACGGGGGGTCTAGCTGTAGATATTGCCAATAG
The DNA here is from genome assembly GCF_047502605.1 of Synechococcus sp. RC10A2. Taxonomy (NCBI): domain Bacteria; kingdom Bacillati; phylum Cyanobacteriota; class Cyanophyceae; order Synechococcales; family Synechococcaceae; genus Synechococcus; species Synechococcus sp. RC10A2. Next base: position 2,887 of record NZ_JANSHP010000025.1, on the reverse strand, counting down.
TATCTGGAAATGGAATGGAAAAAATCTTGACTACTCGCCTAACCCTAACTTGTTCTTTTCTCTCAAGCAAGCCACTTTTTTAATTGGCCTGCGCAAAGGCCCCGGCTGCACCGATGAGATGCTGGATCAAGTCAAAGAGTGGCTGATCCAAGGGCTGGAGCAAGGGGTGGGATCCCAGGTGAATACCGGCTACGGTCGGCTGATCCCCCTAGGAAAATCGCTGGACAAGATGCAAGGGGAATTCCTGCGGCTGCCCTTCGAGCTAAAAGGCCAACTCATTCACGGGCGTCAAGTAGCTAACTGGAATCCGGGTAAGAATCGCTATGATAATCGACCCATTGCCGAAGTGCGGCCTGTGGCTTTTAAGAATATGCTGCGCTACTGGTTTCGCACTTTTGCCTTGGGGGTTTTGCCGGTTGTTCAGGTTCAGAAGTGGGAAGGACAACTGTTTGGCTCCATCACCCCCGAGCAGAAACACGGCTGGATCCATGTGGATTTGCTGAACGGCAAAGTCTCTCGGCCGGAGCCCAATCACCGAAGAGAAGCCGCAGGCCAACAGGAAGGGATCCTTGTCTTGAGTTTTTCTAGCGAGTGCCAAAATTACGCTTCCCCAGCAGAGCAGAAGGCGGTGGAAAAGCTCTTTACTAACCTCACCTGGATGATGTTCCATCTGGGGGGTGTGGGCCAAGGTGCTAGAAGACCCTGCTACTCCCGCCAGGATCGCGACCGGCCTCCCTGGTGGCGCGGCTCTACCCTAATTCCCAAGTCAGAGAGTCCCTTCTGGGAGCTGCCAGGATCGGTGGTCGAGTTTCAGAAGCTTTTCCAAAAGCGACTGGGCAGCTTCTTTGAGGCTCTCAAGACTCTAACCCAGCAAGCCATTAACCCCAACAGCCCACAAAGTTTTGGCCGAGTTGACAGGGATAAATGGCCAGAAGCAGTGGATGCCAACTGCAAGATTGTAGTCTGCAGCGGCAGGAAAGATTTCCACAAGCCCTATGCCCTGGCAACTTTGCATCGCTTGGGTCGGCGGGGGGAAGGCCAGTACGACCGATTTTTGTGCGGGGGTGTCCAGGGAGGTGCTCTGCCCTCTCCGGTTTGGATTGCCGATTTGGGTGATTACCAAGTGGTTACCGTTTTTGGGGCAACGGCAGATCCTAGGAAAAAGTATCTTGAGGAGCTCAAGAAAGATGCTGATGATTTTCAAGTAATCTGGCCCTTGAGATAGAAGAAATCTCGAAGAATTTTTGGAGAAACAAAATGCCCAAAAAGAAGATCAATGCCAAAGTTCTCAGAAACCTTGTTACAGCCGTAATCAATGGCTCGATTACACTGGCCATTTTGCTCATTGCTCCCTTGGGCCTGGCAGCCGTGATTACCAACACTATTTTGGTTGCCATTGCCAGCTTCTTTTCTGGAAGCTTAACAGAGATGGTCATGGATCTTTTGTCAAGCCCTGAAATTGACGTGGAGGTTTTGCCAGAAGAGCGCCAATCCAAGACCAGCACTTCCATAGAGCCAAGGCGAGGCTCAGAGAGTCTGCGTCGAGATGATCAATAATGCGAACCTTGTATGTTTCCCAGCAAGGGTGCAGGCTAAGCCTCAGGCAAGAGTTTGTGCTGGTTCATTTGGGCGAGTCGCTCTTGCAGGAGTTGCCTCTACCCTTGCTGGAGCAAATTTTAATCTTTGGCCGATCCCAGGTAACCACAGACGTAGTGAGAGCGTGCCTGAGGCGGAATATTCCTATTGCCTATCTCTCCCGGCTAGGCTATTGCTATGGTCGCCTTGTTCCTATAGAGAGGGGGTACCGCCGCTTAGCTCATTTGCAACAGGCGCTCCCTGAAGAATGGCGATTGCAAACGGCAGCCCAGATGGTGCGAGCCAAGCTTCTCAATAGCCGAGTGCTGCTGATGAGGCAGCTCAGGCAGCGCCCCACTGAGACAGGGGATCTGACCCTGCGCAGTCTGGAACATTTGGCTGCTCAAGCTCTTGAGGCCAAGTCTCTAGATCAATTGCGGGGCATTGAAGGAGCGGCTGCGGCTCTGTATTTCCCGGAATTGGGAAATTGCCTTCAGCAAAGGGGCTTTGTTTTGCTTAACCGCACTCGACAGCCGCCCACTAACCCGGTTAATGCCATGCTCAGCTTTGGCTACATGGTGCTCTGGAACCATCTATTAACCCTGATTGAGCTGCAAGATTTGGATCCCTATCAGGGTTGCTTGCACGCTAGCAGTGAACGCCATGCTGCTCTGGTTTCGGACTTACTGGAAGAATTTCGGGCGCCTATTGTAGATTCAATAGTCCTCTGGCTGATCAACAAGGGCATTATGAACATCGAAGAAGACTTTGAGTATCGCGATGGTGGCTGTTTTCTAAGTGATAGTGGCAGGAAAAAGTACCTTACAGCTTTCATCCAAAGAATGGAGGGATCCATCCAGACCCCTGACGGAGATCAACCCCGCTGGGATCTGCTAACGCAGCAAGTTAAAAAGTTTAAGCAATCCGTCTATAATCCTCAAGATTTGTACCAGCCCTACCGGATTCGCTGATGTTTCTTTATGTTGTTACCTACGATACTCCCTGCGACAAGCGACGCAAGAAAATTGCCGACCTGCTGGAAGGCTACGGCAAGCGCGTGCAATACAGCGTGTTTGAGTGCGTCCTCGACAAAGACAAGTTCGAGGAGCTCAAACTGCGGCTCCGCAAGAAGATCAAGCCCGAGGAAGACAGCGTCCGCTTCTATCCGCTCACTAGCTATGTCCTCGCCCAGGTGGAAATCTGGGGTGGGCCTGCCCTGACTGCACCCCCCAGCTCGGTCATTGTGTAGCTCAGGCAAGTCTGATACATTTACGCTGAACACTGCTGAACATCACTGTTCAACTATGCAGCG